>QZKO01000059.1 GCA_003599505.1 Nitrospiraceae bacterium
CGTGTAACCTGAAGTTTTTGCAAGAGAGGCAAGAGTTACCGATAAGTTCCAGGTGCAATCCGTTGAAGACGTGCTGTCGAAAATAACCTTGTCGCCGTTCAGGGGCGCGAGGTTCCCCGACCAGTTATAAGGGTTAGACGCAAAACCATCGGCCCCGCCTCCTGTCCAGGTAACAGTGGCGGCATTGGCGGACAAGGTAAAACCGAACAAAAATATAAGGTATACAAATAAAAAGCATCTTTTATCAATATTGCATTTCATTTCTTCTCCTTATAAATTCACTTGGGGGGGAATCGCCTGCCATATAATCTTCGATTCTTAATTGTTCAACTTGACCCATTCAGTTCCATTGCATCCTTTAAAATCAGGGCTTTCAAACTTGATTGTTCCGGCATTGGCTGGACTGCATTGCGATGCAGTATTTGACACTTTGACCGCACCAGCGACTTCCAGCTTTTCAGCGGGGGCAGCCGTACCTATGCCTACACGTTCGAGGCCGGCGTCTAAATATAAAAGATTATCGTTTACATCTCCGTCAAACTGGACATCAACATCCCAATTATCCTTGTTAAAATGTATGCTGGACAAAGCGGTAAATGATATATGTGGAGCGCCTTGGGCGACCATAGACATTAAGCCAGCGCTGTCAAGCGATAAATCCCAAACATCGCTATCAGCATTCTCTAACCTGATTTGTGATCCGCCTGAGGCGTTAGTCGTTAATATCCTGACTTGCGCCATTGCGCCGGAATTTCTAACCAATAATGTATTATTGCCAGCGGGGTATCTCAATAAAGCAGTTCCGCTTTCAACATGCAGAGCGTTTGAAGGGCTTGCCGTCCCTATCCCGACGTTCCCCTCTACAATCAAATCCCCATCTGCTGCAAAAAGATTTGATGCGATAAGTAAAAATCCTACTATTAAAACCAGTACAGTTTGCTTCATGTTGTCCTCCTTTATTAATTATTAGCCGGTTGCTAAAAAGTATTTTTCGCGCCTTTTGCCGTCATTCCCGCGATAGTGAGAATCTATGGTTCGACAGGCTCACCATGACACCGCTTCGGGTCAATGACAAAAAAAGGCATGCCGCTGATTAAAGCAACATGCCTATCTCTATTCTCTTCTGCTAAAGTGATTGATTCTGTCTGTCTGTCTGTCTGTCTGTCTGTCTGTCGCAGGATTGATGCCCGGATTTTCAGTCCCCATACAGCTTCTCCCTCTCACAAAAAACTGTAATTCCCGAAAACTGGTCTTAAGACGTGATGCGATTTTATACCACAACCGATATGCCGGCTGTCAAGGAAAATCGTTATTTGCGCGAGTGCGCAAATAGGTTAGGGTGACCGTTTATTTAAACCGTATCCGCCATGTGCATCGAGACGACTTTTGAGGAACCGGGCTCTTCCATGGTTATGCCGTAGATATAATTGGCGGCTTCCATGGTGCGCCTGTTGTGGGTGATGGTGATGAACTGTATATTCTCCGAAAGTTTCTTGAGCAGACTAATGAACCTGCCGGTGTTGGACTCATCGAGCGGCGCGTCGACCTCGTCAAGGATGCACTGCGGGGTCGGTTTGATCATAAAGCCCGCGAAAAGGAGTGAAAGCGCCGTCAACGCCTTTTCACCCCCGGAAAGCAGCATGAGGTTCTGAAGTTTTTTACCGGGGGGCTGCGCCACAATCTCGATGCCGGCATCGAGGATGCTTTCCTCCCCTGTAAGGTGCAGCTCCGCCCTCCCCTTGCCGAACAGGGTCGTAAATACCTCTCTGAATTTTTCATTCAAGGCGTTAAACGCCTCCGTCAGCCTCTGCTGCGTCGTCCTGTTTATCTTCTGTATCGTGTCCTGCAGGGCGTCAATTGACGTCTGGAGGTCGTCACGCTGTTTTGTCAGAAATTCGTATCTCGACTTCAGCTCCTCATACTCGTCCAGCGTGCCGAGACTCACGGGTCCTATCTCCTGCAGGCGCTCCCTGAGCCGCGCCAGGTCCTCCTCTTCTTCAACCGAAACAGTGTCCGCTATATCCGCCGTCTCAATTTCAAGCGAATAGGTTTTCAGTATGTCCTCCTTCAGATAATTCAGTTTCATCGAGAGCTCCATCTTTTTCATCCCGGCATGGTTAAGCTCAACCCTTACCGACTCAAGCTCCGCAGACAGGGACTTCTGCTGTTTTTCAATAACCGCGAGCTCCGCGTGTCTTGATTCGAGCGTCTCTTCCGCCCCTGAAACTTCATCCCTCAGTTCGCCTGCCGAGATTATTTTGCCTTTTACGGCGTCTTCCTTTTCGCTTATCTCCTGTTCTTTTAAATGTATGCTTTCTTCGATGGAAGAACGCTCAGCCGCCATGTTTCTCTTCCTGTTCTCTATTTCATGAACAAGATCGTTAAGCCTCCCGAGTTCTTTTCCGGCTGAAGCTATCTTCTCCCTGATGGACGCGAGGTTGAGTTTTATCTCAGTGAGCCCGGAACGGATTTTTTCAAGGGCTTCCTTCCTGCCGGAGAGCGTTTCCTGAACATTCATTATGCTCCCCTCGATCTCCAGCTTTTCACTCTCAAGCCTCAGGCGCACTCCGTCCTTCTCCTCAAGCAGTTTCTTCAGGTTGTCCTTTTCCGCGTAATCATCGGTTATTTCAAGTGATATATATTCATGTTTCTTCCGGAGACGTTCTTTCTCTTCATCCAGGCCTGCCAGCTTCACTTCCAGCGCGTGGCGGTATTTCTCCTGGCTGAATATCTTCCCATCGGCCGAGATAATATCGTTTTCCAGCGACACGATCTCTTCCCTGTTTGCAGAAACGGCATTTTCGTCCGCGCTGATCTTCAGCTTCTTTGCGGATATATCCTGTTCAAGCTCCTTTACCATCCTCTTTACTTTAAGCACCTCTTTGCCGCTTCCTCCGAATACCATTCCGGAAGGCTCAAGGACCTCGCCGTTGAGGGTCACAAAATAAAACGGCGCGTCATGGGTTTCCCGCAGAGAGAATGCCGCGCCGAGGTCGTCAACCAGCACTACATCATGCAGAAGGGCTTCCGCTATTTTACGGAAATCCTCTTTTACGGTGACAAAATCGCCTGCCTTTCCGATAATGCCGCTGCCTGAAACGTCCTTCCGCGCGGGCAGATAAGCCGGAGCGCTGTTAAAGGTTATAAACCCGCTCCGTTTTGACTTCCGCTCGCTGATATGACGCAGGGCCCCCATAATTTCATTTCTGTCAGTGACGACCGCCGCGTTCAGTTTGTCGCCGAGGACCGCCTCAAGGGCTGTTTCGTACCTCGATGACGTCTCAAAGATGTCGGCCACCTGGCACAGGGCTTTGACCTTTTCATCAAGCGAGCTCCTCTGCAACTGATCGAGCTCCCTGAGCGATTCAAGTTTCGAAGACATGGCCGCGGCTTCTTCCCTTTCCCGGTGCAGTGTTTCTTCATTTGCGGAAAGCTCCATTTTCTTCTCCCGCAGTTTATTGAAAAGGGCTTCTTTCACATTTTTTACGGCGACAAGCTCCTCTTCGGCCCTGAGGCGCTCATTCTGTGCTTCACCGGTTGCGGTGAGCAGGGAAGAAAGGCTGTCTTTAAGCAGGCCGATATCCTGAGAGCTTTTCTCGGCCTTCCTGCTTATGTTCTCAATGCGCAGAGAGAGCTGGCTCATCTCGTTCTTCAGGGCGCTGGTCTCTTCGGCCTTGCTGAAGAGATCTTTCCTTAGCGTCTCGAGATCCCGCTCCAGCGCCGTGATCCCGTTTTCGGCTTCAGAGAAGACCACGGTTTTATCCTCCAGCATGGTCCCGAGACTCCCGAGTTCACCGGTCATTTCAGCACGGGCTGTTTCCATCTCACGGATAGCCCGGACCGTGTCCTCGCTTTCGGCGGCAAGCTCCCCGTCGCGTCTGAGCAGCGCTTCGGTCCTTTCCCTGAGGTTGTCACAATCACTTCTGAGCAGCGCTGTCTTCCCTTCGTCTTCAGCAACTTCTTTTTCAATGGAGTACAGTCTCATCTTTATTTCACCGAGACGTCTTTCGTCATCAGCGCAAAGACGTTTCTTTTCTTCCATAAGGGCCTCGGTCGCGTGGAGGTTTGTTACAATCCCGGCCTCTTTAACTTTAAAAGCGTCTTCAGACAGGACAAGACCTGATATTTCATCCCGCAGCGCCTTTGAATCCCTTTTCGCGATGCGCAGCTCGATGTCCTTTATTTCCTCAAGGAGCTTCTTGTACCGCTCGGCCTTTTTTGCGTGCCTGTCTATAGTGCTTATCTGCCTTTTCACTTCCGCGATGATATCCTGCAGTCTCTGGAGGTTGGACCTCGACGCCTCAAGCTTGTTCAGGGCCTCGGTCCTTCTGACTTTATACTTCATAACACCGGCGACTTCTTCGATCAGGAACCTCCTGTCCTGCGGTTTTGAGCTCAGGATGTGGTCCATTTTCCCCTGTTCCAGTATCGAATACGCCTTCAGTTCAAGTCCCGTATCGAGGAACATGTTCTTGATGTCCTTGAGCCTGCACTGGACCTTGTTCATCAGGTACTCGCTTTCGCCGGACCTGTAGAGGCGTCTTGTCACGGAAATTTCACTTATCGCGGTCCTGCTCTCATCACCTGAACCGTTTGAAGAATGCCTTGTGATATCCGAAAGCACAAGGGTGACTTCAGCCATCCCCTTTGTCTTCTTTGTCGCGGAGCCTAAAAAGATTACATCCTCCATACTGTCGCCGCGGAGGCTTTTGGCGCTTTGCTCGCCCAGGACCCACCTGAAGGCGTCGACAACGTTGCTCTTGCCGCAGCCGTTCGGGCCTACGATCGCGGTTATGCCGGAATGAAAATTAAATACTGTTTTATCGGCAAAAGATTTAAAACCTGTTAATTCCAACCGTTCAACTCTCATAGCGTGTTTCCTCTTTGTTTATTTCTCTACACTCTACTAAATATAGTGAATTCCCTTCCCGACTTCACAAGATGCTGTGTTTTATTCCCGAATAATATACCCCATCAGTCTTTTTCTATCAAGTAATTTATTCAGCCCGCCGGAGATATCAGCAATATATCAGCAATATAGTAGCATTTTTCTTGCCAGAGCCTTTACATGGTATACAGCGTATGATAAACTACCGTATGACAAAAAGGAGCAGCATCATAATTTTGTCTGTTTTTCTCGCTGCCGTAATTTTTCTGATCCTGGGCTATTATAAGGGAGAAGTGACAGGGCTGCGGCCTTCATTCCGGACTTCTTCCATGCAAAATCTGCATTTGACCCACAGGGAAGACAATCAAATCACGTGGGAGCTTTCAGCGCGGGAGGCGCTCTTTCCTACCGGCTCAAAAGAAATTCTTCTCAGGTCCATGGGGATAAGGATAAACAGGACGCCTGAAATACGTCTTACGGGCGAAACCGCTGTTTATGAGGTTGAAAAAGGTGAAGTCGCGGTCAATAAGTCTGTTGAAATAAATATAAAAGACACAACGTTCACATCAGACACGCTGAAATGGGACAGCGCAAAAGAATTGCTTACAACAGAGGACGACGTCAGGTTCAGCGGCAAAAACTTCCTTATTGAGGGAACGGGGTTGACCGCGTCGATAGAGCAGCAGAAAGTGCGCATATTAAAAAATGTCAAAGCAACTTTTTATCTTATATAGTGTTTTTATAATTTTTTCCGCGACTCTTGTTGAGTCTCCGGCCGCGCCTGCCGGAAAAACCGGGAAAAATCCGGTCGTGATAACGTCACAGTCCCTTACGGCGGACAATAAAAACAACCTGGCCGTTTTTGAAGGCTCCGTGGTTGCGAAAACAGAAGACATGACAATCTATTCCGACCGGATGACGGTATTTTATAATAATTCGGAAAGTACGATCAACAAAATTGAGGCTTCGGGCAATGTAAAAGTGCACAAAAAAGAGCGGGCGATATTCTCCGACAGAGCCGTCTACATGAACGATGAAAAGAAAATTATTTTCCAGGGCAACCCGAAAGCCGTTGAAGGAGAGAATGTCATTTCCGGCGCGCAGATAATATTCTTTCTTCAGGACGACCGCGCAGTCGTGGAAGAAAGCAGGGTTATTCTGCAGAACAGACAGAGGCCGAAATAATGCATTCACTCGAGGTCGCCGGACTGAAGAAGAATTACAACGGCAAACCTGTTGTTTCCGGCATCAGTTTAAATATAAGTTCCGGAGAAGTAGTCGGCCTTCTCGGTCCTAACGGGGCCGGAAAGACAACGACATTCTATATGATATTGGGGCTGATAACCCCCGACAGCGGAGAGATATATCTTGATGATGAAAATCTGAACAACGCCCCGATGTACAGGAGGGCCAGAAAGGGAATCGGTTATCTCCCGCAGGAAGCCTCCGTATTCAGAAAGCTGAAAGTCAGAGACAACATAAAAGCCGTTCTGGAGCTGACGGATGCCGATAAAAAAACAAGGGAAGAAAAGCTCGACATAATTATGGCGGAGTTCAATCTCTCCCGTATTGCCGGGAGCCTGGGGCATCAGTTGTCCGGCGGTGAACGGCGCAAAGTGGAGATAGCGAGGGCGATAGCCGTCGACCCTGTATTCATGCTCCTTGACGAGCCGTTCGCGGGGATAGACCCCCTTGCGGTCAATGAATTAAAAAAAACCCTCAGGCAGCTCGCGGAGAAAGGCATAGGGCTCATTATAACGGACCACAATGTCCGCGAGACCTTATCGATAACGGACAGGGCTTATATCATAAGCGACGGCAGCATCCTCGCCCACGGGAGGCCGGAGGAGCTCGTTGCCGATGAGCTGGTCAAGAAAAGTTACCTCGGAGAGGAATTCAGACTTTAATGGCACAGGAACAAAGGCTTGAGCTCAGGCTTTCCCAGAAATTAATCCTCACGCCGCAACTGCAGCAGTCGATCAAGCTCCTGCAGCTTCCGCTCCTTGAGCTCCTGCAGGACATCAACCAGGAGCTCATGGGCAATCCGCTCCTTGAAGAAAGCGTCGAGCAGGAGCCGGGGGAAAAAACCGAAGCCCCTGAAATGGCGCTTGAAGAAGAAGCCTTCCGGAAGCCTTCCGACGACAGCGAGGCCCCGCTTGAAAAAATCTTCGGTTTCACAACGGACAACTATTTTGAAGAACGTGAAAGCGACGGCAGGGATTTAGGTTATTTCAATGACGGCGCCGAGGAGGTCCAGTCCTATCTTGAGCGCAACAGGAAAAAACCCGATTTATATGAGCACCTCCTGTGGCAATTAAGACTTACCTCTACCCCTGAGGAGGTCGGAAGGGCGGCGGAGGTAATCATAAACAACCTGAATGAAGACGGGTATCTTAAGGCTTCCCCGGAAGAAATAGCCGAAACCACAAAGACCGGGATGAAAACCTTTGGGGACGCGCTTTCATTAGTCCAGGAGCTGGACCCGTCGGGCGTAGGCGCCCGCGACCTCCAGGAATGCCTGCTGCTGCAGTTGAAGCCTTTAAACCTGAAAGGGTCCCTTGTTGAGAGTATCCTCACTGACGGCTTTCAGGAGCTCGAAGGCAAGAAATACAAACACCTTGCGTCAAAATTCACGACATCAATCGATGACATCTTTGCCGCGGTGAAAATTATCGAAGGGCTCGAGCCGCGTCCCGGAAGAAATTTTTCGAGCGACGAGCCGGTGCATATTATTCCCGACGTATTCATAGAAGAATCGGACGGGGCATTTTTAATAACACTTAACGACGAGGGCGTCCCCAGGCTCAGACTGTCCAATTATTACAGGAAGCTCCTTGCAAACAAGAAATCTCTGGGCCCTGAGGAAAAAAAATTCCTTGAAGAGAAACTGCGTTCCGCCATCTGGCTTCTCAAGAGCCTTGATCAGAGGAACAAGACCATATACAGAGTTACCGAGAGCATCCTCAAGTTTCAGGATGAATTCTTCAGAAAAGGACACAAACATCTCAAACCGCTTAACCTTAAAGACGTGGCCGAAGATCTGGGTATGCACGAAAGCACGATAAGCAGGGTCACGTCAAATAAATATGTCCAGTGTCCCCAGGGTCTCCTCGGTTTCAGGTTTTTTTTCAGCAACGCGGTCCCCTCTTCTACCGGAAATATCTCTTCATCGACCGTAAAGGACCTCATCAGAAAGATAGTCTCCGAAGAAAACCCCAATGAACCGCTGAATGACAAGAAAATAGTCGATATGTTAAAAGACAAAGGCATAAGCGTCGCGCGCAGGACCGCGGCGAAGTACAGGGAGGAATTGAAGATCCCATCGCACGCAAAGCGTAAAAAATGGTTCTAAAGGAGGAAGAGCATGAATATTATAATCAACTGCAAACACATGGACCTCACAAAGACCCTGAAAGACTACACGGAAGAAAAGCTGGGCAAGTTCGAAAAATATATCAATAACATTACAGAGGCGGTTGTTACCCTGAGCGTTGAGAAATACAGGCACAAAGCGGAAGTCCTTCTTAAAGTCAACGGCCTGCTCATCCAGGCGGAAAGCATAACAGACGAGATGTATTCGTCAATTGATGAAGTGACGGACAAGCTTGAGCGGCAGATTAAAAAATACAAGGAGAAGATCGCTTCCCACAGAAAGAGCAAAAAAGAACCCGCGGCCCCCGCGGCAAGAGAGAAAACCGCTCCCCTTATCATAAAGAAGAAAACCTTCGACATAAAGCCCATGGGGGTGGAAGAAGCCGCGATGCAGATGGACCTCCTCGACAAGAATTTTTTCGTATTCACAAATTCTTCGTCCGGAGACATAAACGTCTTATATAAAAGAAAAGACGGCAACCTCGGGCTGATAGAGCCGGTAAAGTGACCCCCTCCGAGGACCATAAAGTATACACGATCATAGTAACAGGGCTTTCCGGCGCGGGAAAAACGATCGCGCTGAACGCCTTTGAGGACGCGGGATTTTTCTGTGTCGACAACCTCCCTACCGCGCTGATCAAGTCCTTTGTGGATTTATGCGGCAAGACCCCCTCCATATCAAATATCGCGATCGGGATCGATATCAGGGAATCCGGATTCCTGGACCAGTTTTCGGATATTATTTCCGGACTGAGAAATACCCGGAGCCTGGAGATAATATTCCTTGAGGCGGCAGAAGACGTCCTGATAAGGAGGTTCAAAGAAACAAGAAGGCCCCATCCCCTCGGCTATAAGGACCTGAAAAAAGCCCTCCGCAAAGAAGTCCGGGTACTGCGCGCGTTAAGACAGGACGCGGACAGAATTATCGATACATCCTCTCTCAGCCCGCACCAGTTGCGCAAGCTGATAACAAAAACATTCCTGAACCGGGAGCCCGCGAAGATGTCGGTCGGCATTGTATCTTTCGGCTATAAATACGGCATACCGCTTGAGGCGGACCTGCTTTTTGACGTAAGGTTCCTGCCGAACCCTCATTTTATTAAAGAACTGAAACCCCTGACCGGGACGTCACCGAAAGTGAGGAAGTTTGTCCTGTCCCAGGAAGCTACCCTACAGTTTTTTGAAAAACTTAACCCCCTCCTTGAACACCTTCTCCCTCTGTACAGCCAGGAGGGCAGAAATTATCTCACCATAGGCGTCGGATGCACCGGTGGAAGGCACAGGTCCCCCGTTATCGCTGAAGAAATCAGAAAAAGTCTCCTTAAGAAAAAACTTGATGTATCCGTAGTCCACAGGGATATGAAGGATGCGATATGATTTATCTTGATAATAATGCTACAACACCATTAGCGGCGGAAGTAATCCGCGCAATGGATAAATGCCTTAGAACAAACTTCGGAAACCCTTCAAGCGGTCACTCCTTCGGAATAACAGCCAGGAAAACTGTCGAACATGCCAGGGAAAAAGTGGCCGGCTTAATCGGGGCATCGCCGGATGAGATTATCTTCACATCCGGCGGCACGGAGGCGAATAATATGGCAATATTCGGGACCGCGAAAAGATTTGGATCAGGCCATATCATCACGTCCTCTATTGAACATCCCTCCGTGCTGAAGCCTTTAAAATATCTCGAACAGCATGGCTTCAGTGTGACATATCTCCCGGTAGATAAATATGGTTTTATCAGCCCCGCTTCCCTGAGCCGGCATATCAGGAAAGACACGATACTTATAACAGTCATGCATTCAAACAATGAAACCGGCGTCCTTCAGCCCATAGGGAAAATCGGGAGTATCGCGAGAGAGAGGAGAATAGCTTTTCACACAGACGCGGCGCAATCCGTCGGGAAAGTGCCGGTAAACGTGAAGAGACTCAACGCCGGCCTTCTGACCATCGTATCACACAAATTTTACGGGCCGAAGGGGGTAGGCGCGCTCTATAAAAGAAAAGACGTAAAACTGGAGCCGCTCCTTTACGGCGCGTCCCATGAAAACGGCATGAGACCCGGGACTGAAAACGTATGCTCCATCGCAGGGTTCGGGACCGCGGCGGAAATCGCCGTAAAAGAATTAAAGGACCGGGTGAGGAACATGAAAAGATTGTCCGGGTTGCTTTATGACGAATTGCGCGGGCAGATTCCCGGGATAAAGCTCAACGGACATCCGGCAAAGAGACTGCCCAATACATTAAATATTTCATTCCCCGGCGTAATAGGTTCCGTCCTGCTGGAGAAATTGGAGAATGAGATAGCGGCCTCGACCGGCTCAGCCTGTCATGAAGGCAAACACACACCATCAGCAGTCCTCAAGGCAATGGGATTAAGCGATGAGCAGGCGCTCTCGGCGGTGAGATTGAGCCTCGGCAGGGACACGACGGAACAGCAGATAAAAAAAGCGGCAAAGGCTATTGTAAGGGCATACCGAAGTCTTTAATATCCCCCTCTTTCACCGGCCCGTACACGGTCAGCGCAAAAGACTCTTCCCTTACAAGTCCTTCGGCAAGACTCCTCACGCTCTCAAGCGTTATCGACTCCACCATCCTGATCACTTCTTCAGGAGAATAATATCTTCCGTAATAAATCTCCTGCTTGGCTATATTCGTCATCTTGTTGCTCGTGGATTCCAGCGCCAGGATGAGGTTGCCCTTGAGCTGCGCCATGGCCCGCTTAAGCTCTTCATCCGTGATCGTATTTGACAGGTT
This sequence comes from Nitrospiraceae bacterium, assembly GCA_003599505.1. Classification (GTDB taxonomy): domain Bacteria; phylum Nitrospirota; class Thermodesulfovibrionia; order UBA6902; family UBA6902; genus SURF-23. The sequence continues at coordinate 11,021 of QZKO01000059.1, forward strand.
CCTCATTTCATCAAGGGTGATATCTATTACCTCTTTCATGTGCTTTTTGTCAGTGCCCGCGTAAACAGCCCAGAGTCCTGTGTCGCGGAACGACGCATGGTAAGAGTATATGGAATAAACCAGTCCCCTCTTCTCTCTTACCTTCTGAAAAAGTCTCGAACTGTAGCCGGAGCCGAGGATAGCGTTCAGCAGGTGCATTGAATACCTGTCTTCACTGCCGTACGGCAGCCCCCTGACGCCGAGACATATATGCGTTTCGGACAGGTCCTTGGAAATTACATTCAATCCGCTTTTGAACTCAGGGACGGACCCGGACCGCTTCGCACCATCCCTGCGCAGTTTCCCGAGGCCGCTGTTGAGATAACCGACAAACTCATCTTCACGGAAATTGCCGCTGCAGGCGGCAATAATATTTCCCGGTCCGTAATGTTCATCAATATGTTTCAAAAGATCATCCCTCGTAAACGCCTCAATGGTACCGCTCCTGCCGAGCACCGGCTGGCCGAGCCCGCCTTCGCCCCATACGTTTTTGCTGAAGAGCTCATGAACATAATCGGAGGGGGTGTCCTCGACCATCTTTATCTCCTCGTTGATTATGCTCTTTTCTTTTTCGATCTCAGTGGAAGGGAAGGTCGACTGAAGGAATATATCGGTCAAAAGCTCCACCGCCTTCCCGATGTATTCATCGAGGACCTTTATATAGAAGAGCGTATACTCTGAAGACGTCAGGGCGTTTAATTCCGCGCCGAGAGAATCCGTCTCCATGGCAATGCCTTCGGCGGTGCGTCTTTCCGTCCCCTTGAAGAACATATGTTCAAGGAAATGGGAAATTCCGTTTTTGTCAGGCCTCTCATTGCGCGCTCCTACTTTTACCCATATGCCGGCGCAGAGTGAATGAGCTTCCTTCACGGTCTCCAGGAGGACGGGGATGTTATTGTCGAGGAGTACTTTTTTGACCATAATAAAACGCGACTGGAAATTGCCGAAGTTGAGTTAAAGTGAAGACTGTTCTTTAGACGCTTCTTTCCTGCTTAAGCGTATCCTGCCCATCTTGTCTATTTCAATGACCTTGACAAGGACTTCCTCGCCTTCGTTGAGCACATCCGTAACTTTTGCTATACGCTTCTCGGAAATCTGTGATATATGGAGCAGGCCTTCTGTCCCGGGGAATATTTCAACGAACGCGCCGAAATCCACAATCCTCTTTACCCTGCCCATGTAAAGCTTGCCGACTTCAGCCTCCGCAACTATTCCTTTTATAATATCTATCGCCTTCCGGGCGGAGATCTCATCCGCTGAAGCTATATTTACGATGCCTGTATCTTCAATATCGATCTTGACGCCTGTCTGTTCAACTATGCCTCTGATGACCTTGCCGCCGGGACCGATAACTTCCCTTATCTTCTCAGGATTGATCTGCAGGGTATAAATCCTCGGCGCGTGCATGGCGAGCGTCTCTCTCGGACTATCGAGTATCCCTTTCATCTTTTGCAGTATGAAAAGTCTTCCCTGTTTTGCCTGCTCCAGCGCCCTTGCCATTATTTCCCTGCTCACTCCGCTTATCTTCACATCCATCTGGAACGCGGTGATTCCGTCTTCAGAGCCGGTGACTTTAAAGTCCATATCGCCCAGATGGTCTTCAAGCCCGAGTATGTCCGTAAGCACCACGGTCTGCTCACCTTCCTTGATAAGCCCCATCGCGATGCCTGCAACCGGTGTTCTTATAGGCACTCCCGCATCCATAAGCGCGAGCGTGCCTCCGCATACGGTAGCCATGGAAGAGGAGCCGTTGGATTCAAGTATGTCCGCCACAATCCGGATGGTATAAGGGAATTTGGTCCTTTCAGGCAGCACGGACTTGAGGGCCCGTTCCGCAAGCATGCCGTGACCGATTTCTCTCCTGCCGGGAGACCGGAGCGGCTTCACCTCCCCAACGCTGAATGGGGGGAAATTATAGTGCAGCATGAACGTCTTTTTTGACTCCCCCTCAAGGGCGTCGATTATCTGTTCATCTTCCGAGGTCCCCAATGTTATAGCCGCGAGGCATTGTGTTTCACCTCTTACAAAAAGCGCGGACCCGTGCGTCCTCGGCAAAATCCCCACGTCACAGCTTATCTTTCTTATCTCATCGGGTTTACGGCCGTCAGCCCTTATACCCTGCTGCAGGATCATATTCCTCACAAGGTCCTTTTCCAGTTTATTAAAGACAAATGTTATATCTTTTGAAATATCCTCTTCGCCGGTATTCAGGGAAGAGACAACTTCGGTCAGGATGTTGTCGAGCTCGTCCTGCCTTCTCAGCTTGTCGGGGATAATTATCGCCTGTTTTATTTTTTCAAGTGAACGGGCGGACACCTCCGATACTAATTTATCATCTACGTGAGGCGGCGTGACGGTCCTCTTGGGTTTTCCGACCATGGACACCAGTTGCCTCTGAAGGGCCACTACCTTTTTAATTTCTTCATGCGCGACATCGAGCGCCGCAAGCAGCAACTCTTCGGGAATCTCAAAGCCTCCGCCCTCCACCATAAGAACGGCCTCATCACTTCCCGCAACGACCATGTTGAAATCGCACTGTTCCGCTTCCTGGAGGTCGGGATTTATGACAAAAGAATCTTTTAGAATGCCTATCCGCGCCGCGGCGACCGGAGTTTCAAAAGGGATGTCGGAAATACTGAGGGCCGCCGACATTCCGATTACGCCGAGAATGTCTGAAATATTCTCACTGCCGAATGAAAGGACTGATACAATGCCCTGCGTTTCACAATAAAAGCCGTCAGGGAATAACGGCCTGATGGGCCTGTCTATCAGACGGGAGGTAAGGACTTCTTTTTCGCTCGGCCTTCCTTCCCTCTTGAAGAAGCCGCCGGGGATTTTGCCCGCCGCGTAAGCCTTTTCCTGGTAATCTATCGTAAGGGGGAAAAAATCGATATTCTCTCTCGGTTCTTTGTTGGCAACCGCGGTTGCTAAAACGACTGTGTCGCCGTATCTGACGATGACCGAACCGTCGGCCTGTCGCGCAAAACGGCCGGTTTCAAGATAAAGAGGTTTCCCTTTAACTTCGATTTCGACATGTGTCATTCAGTTTACTTTCTTAAGCCAAGCCTTTTTATGAGCTTGTCGTATCTGTCTTTGTCGGTTGTCTTAAGATAGCCCAGGAGTCTGCGCCTCTGGCCGACGAGCTTCAGAAGTCCTCTTCTTGAATGATGGTCCTTTTTATGAGTCTGAAAATGCGCGGTGAGGTGGTTCAGCCTTTCGCTTATCAGAGCTATCTGGACTTCCGGCGAACCTGTGTCACCCTCATGCAATTTGTAGTCTTTTATTATTGTTTCTTTCTGTTCTTTTACCAAAGCCATAAAATTACCTTTCTTCTAAAGAGAGAAAATTGTAGCACAATTTCAGGAAGTAAGTAAACCCTGATAAAAACATTTATGCATTCGATACATAATTATATATGATTACGCAAAAAAATCACAATCAAGGATTGTTGTGAAAAAACGCTTCCTGACCAGTTCCTTCGAAAGATGGTCCGCTCTCCTGATCGGCTCAGGAAGTCTGTACTGAGTCAGGGACTAATGCTCAGCTCGATCTGAACCCGCCTTGCAGCAAAGGAGTCCTTATGAACAGAGATTTTCTGAATGTAATTTACACCCGCAGAAGCATACGTAAATTCACAGGGGAAAAAGTTAAGAAAGAAGACCTGGAAGCGATCCTCATGGCCGGAATGTCCGCGCCTTCGGCTGTGAATGTTCAGCCCTGGGCGTTTGTCGTCGTTGGGTAATGTAGGGACACATCCCATATTTTTCAGGGGAAATACGGGATGTGTCCCTGATTGTCCTGATTGTCCAATGTTCTCATTATCTGAATGTTAACTGTAATAGCTCGTTCAGAATTTAGAACGCTTGACAGCATTGCTACGCCATTTTCAGAAAATGCGTAAGGTCTTCTTCTTATTCCCATCTTCTCCTGATTGGATATCACAATTTGTGATTTCCAATTCTTCATTTCTTCCACAGTTAACTGAAACATAAAATCAGGTGGGAATCTTACGAATCTTGAATTTAATAAAGTATCTGGCACACAACCCCTTCCTTTTTGAATCCCTTCACCAACTCTTTCCCCTTCTCCAGGAAAAAACTGTCCTCCATGGCCCACTGCATCCCATGCTTTTTGTATAACCAGTCCGCATAATGATAGTTCAGCCTGTCTATAAACACATACTCCACTTTTCCTTTTAATTCACTGACCAGCCCCTCGGCGCCAGGCAGGATAGGCGCTATCATGGCAAAGGTCTTTATCCCTGCCGAATGAAGATCTGCCAACGCCCCGATCCTCTTTTTTACGGGCGGCGCCCCCGGTTCGAAAATCTTTCTTATTTTTTCATCGACTGTAGTTATTGTGAACCCGACCTCGGCATCGGCTGTTTTCTTCAGTATCTCAATATCCCTCAGGACAAGAGGGGATTTGGTCTGAATTGTAAAAGGCCAGCCGTTTTCAACGAGAATAGAAAGACATTGCCTCGTAATCATATACCTGCTTTCCAGAGGCTGATAAGGATCGCACACGCCGCTTATCCATACGCGTCCAACTTTTTTCTTCCTTACCTCACGGGCCAGGAGATCAGGGGCGTTTATTTTTACATCGACGAAATCCCCCCACCTCCCGGTGTGGCCTGTAAACCGCTTCATGAATTTGGCATAGCAGTAAACGCAGGCGTGCGCGCAGCCGACATAGGGATTTAAAGCATAATCATAGACCTGAGACTTTGAAAGGACGCTCTTTGCCGTGATCTCCCGGACCTTCATTTCTTTTCTCTTTTATTTTTCCTGTGACATAGTCGCATACTCAGTGAGCGGCTGCCATAGAAATTCATCTTAACAGATTTTGCATAATAGGGACAGATTCATAATTTATCTTTCTGTCATCCCGGCAGGCCCGGATTCCCATGCTGTATAATGGTAATAACATCATTACTAAAGCGGCAAAGGAGTCCTTATGAATGTGTCGATAAAAGCTGAAATGAACGTACAAACACAGCCGCAAGCTATACAGGTTCGCAATCTGGTGATCAATCCGCCGCTTCTCCTTGCGCCGATGGCGGGCCTTACCCACAGCGCCCTACGGCGGATTATGATCGGCTTCGGCGGGGTCGGCCTGTTGTCGACCGAAATGCTCTCGGTAAAAAGTCTGCCCACGGAAAATCCCCGCGTCTCCCCGTATCTGATCAGGACCGAAAGGGAAAGCCCGCTTTCCTATCAGCTCCTGACTTCCACTTACACACAGATAGGCCGCGCCATTGATGCCCTTCACGCACTCAAGGCTGATGCCGTTGATTTGAACATGGGCTGCCCGTCTACAGCAGTCGGCAAGTTCGGCGCGGGGGTAGTGCTGATGGATCGGCCGGATGAGGCCCGCCGCATCGTGGCCGAGGCCAGAAAACGCACCGCCTTGCCCCTGAGCGCGAAAATCCGCCTGGGAAGCGACGCCGGCAGCGGGAAATTAAAGACGTTCTGCTCTATGCTCGAAGGTGAGGGCGTTGATATGCTTGCGGTGCACGCCCGGTTCAGGCATGAGCCCTTTGCAAGAAATCCGCGGTGGGCACATATAGCCGAAATAAAGGAATGCATTAAAATACCGGTTATCGCCAATGGCGGAGTTTTCTCTGTAGAGGATGCGGAAGAATGTCTGAGAGTATCCGGGGCCGACGGATTGATGCTCGGGCGCGGGGCGGTGATAAGACCCTGGCTCTTCTCTGAAATTGCCGGGACTGTATACGGCGTCGATGTCCCGAAACGCGTAGTTTCGCTGCCCGATATTTACACGGCCTTTATCGAAGCGTTGAACGCGGATTATCGCCCCATATACCGCCTGGGCAGGCTGAAGGCATTTACCCACTACTTCGCCCGGAACTACCAATTCGGACACTCTTTGGCATCCAGGGTCCAGTCCAGCAGCAGTATGGATGAAGCAAGGGAACGGGCCGGGACGTTCTTTGCGAACACCAAAGAGTGAAGAGGTCAGGTCCAGGAACCGATACATGAAAAAGAAATATCTGCTAAACTTACAGAGGGGTTAATGAACGTCCTGCAGATACTACGGTATTTAAAGATCCGGAAGTTGAATCGAAAAACATTGTAAAATCTCCTGGATGAAGACCTACTATTAAAAACAAAAAAAGGAGTATATATGAGTTCGTTTAGTTCAAATGCGCGGCGTGGGAAATCACGACCGCGGCAGCAGCATTCGGATGTGCCGGCCCGCAGGGTTGTTTCACCGGATGAGAAAAAGTTTCTTGCCGGTACGGCAGTAAACCCGCACACGCGTATTGTCCTTGAGAAGGGCAGTGATGATTTGTCCGTCCGCGCGCTTGATCTTATTTGTCCTATAGGGATGGGACAGCGTGGTCTTGTGGTATCATCGCCCGGGTTGGGTAAGACGACATTTTTAAAGAATATCAGTAATGCGGTAACAAACGGGTATCCTGACATGAAGGTATATTGCCTGCTTGTTGATGAGCGTCCCGAAGAGGTGACTGATTTTACGCGCAGTGTGAAGGCCAGGGTATATTCCTCGTCTATGGACCAAAGTCAGGAAAATCATATTAAGGTTGTCGATACGGTCATCGCAGAGGCTTTCAAGGAGGCTGCCGCAGGGCATAATGTGATGATATTGCTTGATTCACTTACGCGTCTGGCGCGGGTACATAACGCACAGCACCGGGGCAGAGGGCGTACGATGTCCGGAGGAGTGGGCGCCGGGGCGCTTGAAGTGCCACGTCGTATTTTCGGTATTGCCCGCAATGTAGAGGGTCTGGGCTCTATAACGATCCTTGCGACGATCCTGGTCGATACAGGCAGCGCTATGGATAATGTTATATTTGAGGAGTTTAAAGGCACGGGCAATATGGAACTGGTGCTCTCAAAAGAGCTGGCACAAAAGAGGGTATTCCCGGCAATCGATGTGTTAAAGAGCGGTACCCGGCGTGCTGAGCTTTTGTTTGAGCCGGAAGAGTACAGACGCCTTGAATTATTACGCCGGGGCATGGCGTCGATGAATAATAGTGTTGCCGCTATGGAAAAGCTGATAGAGATGCTTCAGAAATATCCGACCAATAGCGGTCTGTTGGAATCATTTAGCGGACGTACTGTGTGATTATCCTCCCAGATAATCCCTGAGCGCTTCTTTCCAGTGCCGTGCAGGCTCGATCCCCTCAAGTCTCAGCATTGTATTTCCAAGCACGGAAAAGGCGGGTCTTTTTGCAGGGCGTTTAAATTTCTCGGTGGTTGTCGGATTAATATTCTTGTTAATGCCTTTCAACTTTGCTATTTCAACGGCGAACTCATACCAGGAACAGTGTGACGTGTTGGTTATATGATATGTGCCATAACCTCTCCCGATCAACTCCCTGAGTTTCTTTGCGAGATCGTGAGTATACGTAGGGGAGCCAACCTGATCATTTACAACATCTATTTCGTTTCTTTCCGACAAAAGCCTTATTATTGTATCAACAAAATTTTTGCCGTTCTTCCCGTAAAGCCAGGAGGTACGCACAATATAAAATCTGTTTGTCAGCGATGTTACAAACTGCTCTCCAACCAGTTTGGACAGCCCATAAATGTTTATAGGATTTGTTTTGTCCCACTCGTTGCATGTTTCCTTCTTTGCGCCGTCAAAAACGTAATCAGTGCTGATATAAATTATGGGACACTTAATCTCTTCACATGCCATAGTTATATTTCTCGCGCCGATTCCATTTACACGAAAGGCCGTTTCAGGATTGGCCTCGCTTCCGTCAACGTCCGTATAGGCTGCCGCGTGAATCACATAGTCAGGCCTTGCATTCTTTATGGAGGTCCTTGATCTATCGAGATCGGAAATATCAAAGTCTTTCAGTGTAAACGGGATGACTTCAATGTCCGTGAATATCTTTTGTATGTCGGAGCCGAGCATACCGTCCGCGCCTGTCAGGACGACTCTCACTTTTTCAGCCTTTCTCTGTACTGGGCGTCATAGTACCGCATATATTCTCCCGATATAATCCTTTCCCACCACTGTTTATTCGAGATATACCAGTCCACGGTCTTTGAAATCCCCTCTTCAAAACTCATCAACGGGCCCCATCCGATCTGCCGTTCAATCTTTAAGGGATCAATGGCATATCTCCTGTCATGCCCTTCCCGGTCCTTCACAAAACTGATCAGGCCCGTCAGGTCTTTTTCATTCAGGTCCAGGCGTTCCGCGACTTTCCCGAGCAATAATCTGATGACCTCGATGTTCGGTCTTTCATTCCTCGATCCGATATTGTATACCTCGCCTGCAGCGCCTTTATGCAAGACGGCATCGACCGCCCTGCAGTGGTCTTCTACATAAATCCAGTCCCGGACATTCATACCGTCTCCGTAAACCGGTATCGGCTTCTTGTCCAGCGCATTGATGATTACAAGCGGAATAAGTTTCTCGGGGAACTGGTACGGCCCGTAGTTATTTGAACACCTTGTTATCATCGCCCTGATTTTATAGGTTTCAACATAGGCCCTTACAAGCATGTCGGAAGACGCCTTGCTGGCCGCGTAAGGGCTGTTCGGCCTCAGCGGTGAGTCTTCAGTGAAGAAACCATTTTCTGTCGAGCCGTAAACCTCATCGGTAGAAACATGCAGAAAGATACAGTCTCTCTCACGGGCGGTTTCAAGAAGATTATGGGTCCCCATAATATTGGTCCGCAGGAAGGGAGAAGAGTCAAGGATGCTCCTGTCAACATGGCTTTCAGCGGCAAAATTTATAATCGCGTCGAATTCCAGACCCCGGACGGATTCCCTGTCGCAAATGTCTCCCCTGACAAAGGTATAATTGGGGATGGTCTCAATATCTTTGAGATTTTCGGGATTGCCCGCATAGGTAAGTTTATCAAGATTAAGTATCTGATAATCCGGATGGGCCGACAAGATGTATCTGATATAATTGGAGCCGATAAACCCGGCCCCGCCTGTCACTAACAGTCTCATTAGTTGTTAATCCCCGATACAAAAAGGGGTCCCTGTAGCATCCTCATGCCTTATCTCATCTACCAACTCTGTTTTCCCCCAGCCTTTGTAAAGCTTGTCCGGAAGGTTGATTACAAGTCCGTCCGTATTGCCGATATTTTTATAAGCGTGCACTATGCCCGGCGGAACTATCGCGATAGTAGGGGCCTCTGACGTATCGACAATTTTTCTCTCTCCGTAAGTCGCTGACTTTTTTCTGTTGTCCCAGAGATAAAGCCTGAACCTGCCTATGAAACAGAAGCAGTCTGTTTGCTCCCTGTGTTCGTGCGGCCCCCTTGCGAGTCCCGGTCGGGTCATTGACAGATATGACATCGCGGGCCTCATCTCGGACTCGTCTTCTCTTAATATTTCCCCGAGCCAGCCGCGCGGGTCCCTGTAAAGCAGTAATTCCTTGATCAGAAGTCCTTTCAAGCTAAACCTCAACTACGGAGTCGTCACCTATCATAAGCCTCAGCGCCTTATGTGATCTCCTGTTTTCGACAACTTTTACCCTGCGTCCCACAATGCTTTCATCGAGCCTTTCAATGTTACTCAGCTCGGTTTCGTCCATAATGACGGAATGCTCGACTGAAGACCTGATTACCCGCACATTGCTGCCGATGCTTGTATGAGGTCCGACAAAAGAATTTTCTACAGTAGTGTTTTCACCGATTATTACCGGCCCTCTTATGGTGCTGTCTTTTATCACCGAATTCCTGCCCACGACAACTCTCCCGAGAATCCTGCTTGCGCTGTCGACCGCGCCATTGATGCTCCCCTTCAACCACTCATCCAGGACGATCGCGTTTGCCGTAAGGAGGTCGTCTTTTTTCCCTGTATCGAGCCACCACATGTCGAGGACAAAGCTCTCAACATTGCATCCCATATTGATCAGCTCCTGAATGGCGTCGGTTATTTCAAGCTCTCCCCTCTTCGAGGGCTTTATTATTTCAATGGCGTCATGTATTTTAGGTGAAAATATATATATGCCCACCAGCGCAAGGTTTGAAGGCGGGACTTCGGGCTTTTCTATCAACCTCAGTACCTTCCCATTTTCTGAAACGTCCGCTACGCCGAACTGCTTCGGGTCGTCCACTTCTTTAAGAAGAATAAGCGCTTCAGGTTTATTCCTGTTAAATTCATCGACAAACTTTTCAATCCCCGTGCCTATAAGGTTATCGCCCAGGTACATGACAAATGAAGAATCGGCGAGGAATTCTCTTGCCGTTTTAATAGCGTGAGCGAGTCCTCCGGGGGTGTCCTGCATAATATACTTTATTTTTACCCCCCAGCGGCTGCCGTCACCTACGGTGTCTTTTATCTCCTGTCCGGTTTCAGGGGCGATGATCATGCCGATATCCTTAATTCCGGCCTGGATTATGTTCTCTATACAGTAAAAAAGAATCGGCTTGTTGGCTACCGGCACAAGCTGTTTCGCGCCGGAATAGGTCAGCGGTCTCAGGCGGGTGCCCTTTCCTCCGCTTAATATGATAGCTTTCATAATATTTTATAATATTCAAAAAACAGAATAACTTCAAATGTCCCTGACAGTTTCAGGCAATTAACCGTGAATTTGCAGGCAAGTATCTTTTATTTGTCTTATTTGCCAGTAAGTTTCATCGGGTCCAGTATGCGCCGGGCTTCTCTCTCGCCCAGTATGCCTCTTTCGATCACGATATCTTTTACCGCCTTCCCTTTTTGATATGCTTCTTTTGAAATCTCCGCGGCAAGAGTATACCCGGTAATCGGATTCAGCGCTGTAGCCATGGCGAGGGTCCTGTCCGCAAAGGCCCTGCACCTGTCAGCGTCCGCTTCGATGCCTCTCAGGCATTTCCAGGTGAACGCTCTGACGCCGTTTGCGAGAATACCGATGGAAAAAAGCAGGTTGTGCGCTATAAGCGGCATCATGACATTGAGCTCAAGCTGAGAAGCCTGGGTCGCGTAAGCAATAGCCGAGTCGTTCCCCATAACCTGAAAACAGACCATATTCAGCATTTCCGGCATCACCGGATTCACTTTGCCCGGCATGATCGACGAACCCGGCTGGACCGCCGGGAGTTTCAACTCCGCGAAGCCGGTGCACGGCCCGGAGCTCAGGAGCCTGATGTCATTGGCTATCTTTATGAGCGTTACCGATACCCCCCGGAGCGATGAACTGAGCTCAAGAGCGGCGTTTACATTTTGTATCCCGGCAAAGGGGTTTTCGCATTTTCTGAATTTTACGCCTGTAAACTTCCTTATCTCCCTGATGACATGGTCCCTGAAACCGGGTCTGGCGTTTATCCCTGTTCCGACCGCGTTGCCGCCCAGCGGAAGATGCAGGAGAGAGCCCGACGCGCGGGAGACGCGGAAGATATCGTTTTTCACCGATGCCGCGTAGCCGCTGAACTCCTGGCCGAGCCTTATGGGCACGGCGTCCTGAAGGTGCGTCCTGCCTGCCTTTACGATCCCGTTGAACTCCCTCGCCTTGTGCGACAGCGCGTCGTTCAATCCTTTAAGCGCCGGCAGCAGGTCTTCCTTCACGGCTTCATATGCGGATATATATATCGCGGCAGGAATAGTATCGTTTGTCGACTGCGCCATGTTCACATGATCATTGGGATGAATAATTTTGTAATCGCCCTTTTCCCCCTTCAATATTTCAATCGCCCTGTTTGCGATCACTTCATTGGCGTTCATGTTCTGAGAAGTCCCGGCGCCGGCCTGATACACATCGACCTGGAACTGGTCGTCATGTCTGCCCCCGATCACTTCGCGCGCCGCCTTCTCAACAGCCTTTGCCCTTTTTTTATCAAGGGCCCCCAGCGCTTCGTTCGCGCGCGCTGAAGCGAGTTTGATAATCCCCTGCGCCCTGATAAAACGCCTGGGAAGCCTCAGCCCGCTTATGGGAAAATTCTCTATGGCCCTTTCCGTCTGGGCGCCGTAGTAAACATCATCGGGAAGCCTTACTTCCCCAAGCGTGTCTCTTTCGGTCCTCACTGTTGCTTCTCCTTTATTTTTAGTGTAATCACGCAGGTTAAAAATTATAACCTTTGAAAGAATTAATTGCCATAACTGAATTACAGAAAAGCAGATGTCCGGTGTGTCTGACGCTACAGAATGCCGACCGGCATTTTCAGACTCACCTGAAGGTCCGGAGATTCAGGGGTCAGCCCTATTGAAAGCGTAAAACTCAGCGATTTCTTGCCGCTCATATAATATGAAACTCCAAAAAGAAGGTTGGCAACGGTGATGTCGGTCTCAACCTGTTTCACTCCGTCGATCACGGCGCTTGAAAAAAAATTCTGTTCAAACGCGGTGCCGAGAGTTATCCTGTCGTTTAACGCGTAACCCATTCCGAGGGTGTAATTCACGCTGTCGCCGGGGTCTACAACACCCACGCCGTTAATGCTGCGCTTCATATGACGGAAATAACTCACACTTCCGAAAAGCACGGCGGGGTCCACGGTCTTCAGCAGGCTTATCCCGGGCTCCACCGCCCAATGGCCGCTTCCGGTCGACAGCTCCGTGGGTATCTGAGCGGCCCCGGACTGGATTGTTTTCGTGGCTAATCCATATGGGGCCTTGCCCGTGCGGGATTTTACTTTTACTGTAGCGACAACGTCTGGAACGGATTCCTTTTCCCTGACGGCGTGTAAACTCAACAGTCCTTCTATATCGCCGAAAGCGGTTTCGTCTGTGGTGTTCTTCTCCATTGCGGGCCCGGCCCCCGTGATGAATTCGTCTTTACGGATAAAATATGGAATCCTGAGATCGAACTGGGCCCTGTCGCTGATTCCGTATTTGAGCGTTACCGACGGTATGAATACGTCCCTCTTTATTTTCTCAACCTGGATGACGCCTATGATTATGGCGGGGAGCACCGTGAAACCGGTTATTTCAAGCCTGTTCGCCGAAATATGCGCGTAGGTCAGCTCCGGAACAAGCAATAACTTCCCCTTGCCTATGAGTACTATCCCCCGGTCCGCCGGTATCCCCGATTCAGCCGCCTGCGTCCCGCCCCCTTCCTGCGCCGGCGCGAAATCAGCCAGACAGAGAGCAAACAACACGAACAGGGAACAGACTGTTTTTTTCATTACTCCTCCGGGTTCAGGGAAATATATTTTTGAAGAGATTATAAATTGAGGAATAGAGACTGTCAAATAAAATCGCGACGCTACCTGATGTTTAAATTCTGCAAAAGCGTCCTTGCCGGAGAAAAGTCCTTCACCTGGAAGAAATTGATTTCAATTTTTATCAGGTTTGTTATGGAGGCGGAATTAAAATTTCCGTTTATGATATTAGCGTTGACGAGACCGGAATTATTAATAAAAGATACCTGATTCACCGGCGACTGAGACATGGGATTACCATTGGCTTCCTCCGCGCGGATGCCGCCCAAAGACCCGTTTTGCGTTATATCGATCTCAACCCCCATGCCGTCTTCCGTGATAAAAGCCCTCTGCTGCAGGACATTCAGGAACGTCCCGTCTTCAGCTAACTCCGGCGAGTTGTTCAGGAAACCTTTAACCTGAAAGAATTCAATCGAAAAGTAAATGAAGCTGCCGTCCGGATTCATGAAGCCGCCGTAAACTTCAGCAAGCTCATTATCATCAAGGACCGCGCCTGAAAGCATAATATCCTCTGCGCCCGCGTCGGGGGAGAATAAAGCAAGAAATATCAGCATCGTTAAAAACCTTTTCCATGTGCCGTTTCTTTGCTCTCTCATGTCAAAACTCCGATGGGTTTATTACAAACTGCAGATAGTACTGACCCGCGAAAAAATCGGTTTTGTTTTTCCTCTCTGAAACGTCACTGATCTCGAGCGCGTGAGATTTTGCTTCCCTGCTGCCGGGGTCGCTGAGCAAAAGGAGGATGCCGTTCCATTTTTCGACAAACTCCCTGCGGCCCCACACAAGGTTCCCCATCGCCGGATCGGCGATAAAGGCCTTTCCTCCTTTAACACCCTTTAATACGACAAAATGCAAAAATCCCCTGTTATTGACAAGCACTATCGCGGGCCTGTCGAGCTTCTCAAGAACGCTTTCCGGGACCCTTAACCCCGTGCCCTTATAGCCATATGTCTCAGCGGATTTCTTGATATCAAGCAGGGAAATCCCTTTTCTGATAACATCCTCCCTTTTTTCCGGGCTTGCCCCGTTAAGTATGTTCTCAAGGATTTTGTTTTCCGGAACCTCTCTGCCGAAGTAATACTGCAAAACAGTCGACAAGGCCGCGGCCCCGCAGCTATACTCTCTTGTCTGCCTGACCACGTTTCTGAACTTCATGTCCTGCATGGTCCTAACGTTTTTTTTGATATACGAAGCGCTCCCTATTTCTACAGGCATATTTACAGAGCCTGCATCGTGCGCAAGGCCGGTAAAAAAGAGACCTGTGGTTAAAGCAATAAAGGCTTTTATGGGTTTCATCTGAGTCATCATTTTTCCCCTCACCCTTGCCCTCTCCCCGATCCATAAGGGGAGAGGGAAACCAGGGGGAAGCGCCTCTCCACTGCTTTACTCAGGGATGAAAGTCGACGTGAGTGCTGAAGTTGTTCAGGTTGCCGAAGTTGTTAAAGGAGCCTGTGGTGGTGTTGACGAATATTACGCCGATGTTATCGTGCACGTCAGTGTCGATATGCTCGGACCTGACTTCGATCCGTTCAGCGCTGGTTTCTATTGTCTGATGCAGCTCCGCGTCCGAAACCAGGACCGCTTCGGAGTCTATATCGACGTCGTTAATGACAAAACCATCGCCTCCGACCGCCCCGGCCGCTCCGACGCCTCTGACAGTCGCCCTCGTAGAATTGTCACTGTTGTCGTTATTGGTATTCAGGGAGATATCATTGGCCGAAATTGCAAACGGCACATTCAGCGCCAGCAGCAAGGACAGCGCAATTATGCAAATTACAAGCGTTTTCATTTTGTTGCCTCCTTTCCGTAACAGAGGTTTTACTCATCTTTCCTGTCTCTTCACGTCCTGTTTCCGTTCTTTCTACCTCTATTATTTAGATATCACCAATTGACCCCGCTGTCAAGGGGAGAAAAACAGCCTTTTGACACCTTTTCACCGCTTCATTATAATGAATGCATATGATATCCGCTCCCGAAATTCTGCTCCGCCTGCTCCTCGGCGCCGTCATAGGAGGCATTGTAGGTTTTGAGAGGGAAATCCACGGAAGGGCGGCGGGGTTCAGGACCCAGTTGATAGTCTGTGTCGCCTCTGTCCTCATAATGATCGTTTCGGAGAACTACTATTTCCATATCCACAGCCTCGACCCCACCCTCCGGATTGACCCGGCGAGGATTTCAGCGGGGGCGCTGATCGGCATCGGTTTTCTCGGCGCCGGGGTAATCGTCAAAAGCGGTTTCGCGATAAGAGGCCTGACAACCGCCGCGTCCATCTGGATAATATCCGCTATCGGCCTCGCAATCGGAGGGGGACTCTATCTTGAAGGCATATCAACTGCCGTAATCACTATTATCGCGCTTATGGCCCTCCGGACCGTTGACAAGAAAATCAGGGTGCTGCGGTACAAAATCGTCAGCGTATCGACGCCCCTGAATGAAAACAGGGAAGATACGATTACAGCGGCGCTGACTGAACACGGGTTTCACATCCACTCGGTCAACTATGAAAAGAACAGCGCGAAAGGCGAGATCATATATAATTTTACTGTTTCCTCAAGAGAGAAAAACGCGACAAGAAAAATATTTCTTGAATTGAACTCGATGGGGTTTGTCAAAACCCTGAGAATCAGCGGGTAAGCGGTTGTTCAGGCAGGCATACAGCCTGGAGATTTTCAGGCGGTTAAAAGTTTACTGAAAGGATATCTCCTCAAAAACCCGGTAAACTGCTCGACAGTGTGAGAGGGTTCTTTTGACTTCCGGTATACAAGTGAAAAATCCCTTACAAACTTTTCTTCTTTGAAGACCGCGGACTTCAGGCTTCCGTAACGGCATTCCTTCCTTGCGGCCCACTTTGACATGATCGAAACACCAAGCCCTTCCTCCACAGCGCTCTTGATGGATTCCGTGCTGCCCATAATGATGGATATCTTCAGGTTCTGCTGCATTATCCCGTGCTTCGTCAGATACTTTTCAATCGCCTCTCTCGTGCCGGACCCCTCTTCCCTGAATATTAACGGCTCTTTCGAAAGCTCCATGATGGATATGCTGGATTTCTTGGCAAGGAGGTGGTAAGGCGACATGATAAGCACCATTTCGTCCGGGATCAGTTTCTCCATGAGGAGTTTCTGTTTGTTGACTTCCCCTTCCACAAGTCCCACGTCGACGCTCCCGGCGTTCAGGAAATCTATAACGGTTTTCGTGTTGCCCACGTGGAGATGGACACCGACCTTGGGGTATTTTTTTCTGAAATCCGATACTACATAAGGGAGGACATAGTTCCCGATTGTGGAGCTTGCCCCGACTGTTATAACACCTTTTACGAGGCCGGTGATCCCCCCTATTTCTTTTTCAGCGGCTTCATAGAGCGAATTGATGTCCTTCGCGTACCTGTACAGCAATTCCCCCGAGGGCGTTAAGGTAATAACACAGCCTGAACGGTTAAAGAGTTTGGTCCCGTACATTTCTTCGAGCGCCTGTATCTGGAGACTGACAGCCGGCTGGGTAAGGCGGATTATTTCTGAAGCCCTTGAGAAACTTTTAGTTTCAGCGACAATACAGAACACCTTTAATTTGTGGTCATCCATGTTGGTGGATAATTTTAACTGTACCCGGCTGTAAAAGTCAATCGCTCTGTCCGGTATGTCAGAACGCTCAGACGCTTATTTATCAGCGGATTTCTCGATCTTCTCTCCGAGGCTTTTAATGTCTTTGCCCATTCCGTGAAAAGTATTGCAGGCCGTAAAAATCAATAGACATGAAGCTGTTAAAACGAGCAGCGCGGTCCTTATCATCATATATTTATCCTTTCTTCCGGTTAATTCGAAGCGCGAAATTCGAAATTCGGGAACGTTGTTCGTCATAAATAAATTATACCTTACCATATATCCGCAATAGCAATAACGGTCCGCCTGTCAAGTTTTTCCTCCGTAAGCCGATAATATTTATCAGGATAAACACTGAGGCATTCTCTATGCCCTCACTTGGCTGGAACACGCATGGAAGAGAAAAGACTTAACGATATCTGGATAATTTCTGAAGGCAGGTTTATCAATGCCGACCTGGGCGGCATCTGTGAAAAACCTGTTGCCGGCCCGGTTACGGAATACAGTATCTCGGAGTTTGCGGGATATCTTCTCAATCCGAAACAGATTTCAGTGGAAGAGCTGGTGATCGGCTGCCGTATCAGGCACAAAACATCCGCGTCGGCGATAACGGACCCTTTAAGGAAATTCTTCAGAAAAAGAAATACCTTGCCTGACGGCAAAACCCCTCACGTTGAAGAGATCATATCATCCTCCGGGACCGGCTCCCCGCCATTTCAGGATGAAGACCTGAACAGGCATTTCATAAAGATAAACGAACTGCTGAGGACATACGACCCCGCGCACAAGAAAATCGCCGGACTGAACAGGAAAGATATAGCTGACCTTTCCGCTGTCTGCGAGGATATAGGCGGCAACCGGTATCAGTTGAGCCTGCAGGGGAGCGTAGGCGATAAAATGAATTATGTAATGAATTCGATTTCAAAAAGGGTCAACGTCGTTTTCGGCAGAGCGTATCTTTCAAAAGGGCTGTTTGAAATGAGGGGCTTCCGCTTTTCATCATTCAACCCGCGCATAAATTACAGGCTGATAAAATTCGCGCAGGACGGCCGGACCAGATACTGCGTTCTCAACGCCGATCATAAACTCCAATACTGGGTCAACGACCATGAGCTGATAAGTTATATCCGGATGCTCGAACAATCCATAAAGACCGACCCGCAGCTCAGGGAAGTCCTTTCGCTCTGCGTGAAAGGGGAGGCAAAGCCGCTGAAACTGTTTTTTTCAACAAACCTTGACCAGAAATACAACGAAAAATACCTGCCTGCGACATACCGCAAGGTATTTGATATGTTTGAAACCACGATGGTTGAAAAAGCGGCGGTCGCGGACATGCTTAACAAACACCAGAGCATAGTATCTTTCAACTACGTCCCGACCCGCGAGGCCGGGAGGCAGAAGTTGTGCATCAATATTTCCGTTCTCCATGATATAAAGGCGCTCGAACCGATACGGAACAGGATGCCGCAATTATATTCTGAAATAGATAAAAAGGCGCCTGCATCCGATATCGGCAGGCTGTACCTGCTGGATTCCATGAGGGGTTTTCAATATGTATAACATTTACAGGGACGAAGATTATAAATGGATCCGGGAGCTTATGCTCTACCCGCGGGAGCTTGAAAAGAACCTCGCTTATTTCGAAAACACCTCCAGGATTACAGTGCCCGCGGACCCGATAGAACGGGTCATTTTCCAGGACAAGGCCAAAAAGGCGATCAGAAAAGTCGCCCAGAACAGGGGACACCTTCTTCTCGCGGGCAAACCGGGGACAGGGAAATCCCTGCTGGCGGACATGTTTAATCACGTTGTCGACAAATCATTGGGGGACTATATCAGGCCGAAGGAATCCATAGTCGCGTATCCGGGGAAAGACCAGAATCATGTGCGTATCGCGTACGCCGACCCCGCGATAATAGAAGAGTATATCAGAATGGTCCACAGGGGAATCGAAAACGCAAAAGACGGCATCGAAGAGTTCTCCCTCGAAAAACAGATCAGCTCGGTCAGGAAGGTAAGGACGGCGCTTTTACTGATTACCGGCCTGAGCATCGCAGCGGGGATTTTTTTCACCCCGGCTTTTTTTGTCACCGGCATATCGGGCATCGGGGCCGTCTTCATGTTCATGCAGGAAAACAACCATAAGGTGCAGGAAAAAATACAGAGGGAGGCGCAAAACGCCAGGTCGGCAAATGTCAAACACCTCATGGACCTGGTCCCGGAGATACTTTACGACCCCAGAAAGGACTCTAACCTTATGATACGGGTTTCGGAGCCGGCTTCAAGCAACATGAAGGGGGGGTTCAGACACGATCCGTATCAGTCCGGCAACCTCCAAACCCCCATACACCAAAGGGCTTATCTCGGCGCCCACGCAAAGGCGCCCATCATTTATATTGATGAGCTGAAGACCCTTATAAAAGAAGGCTACATGTCGAGCCTGCTTGAGATCATGCAGAACAAGAAATACATCCTCGAAGGCGGCAGGAACACCGGAAGCGGCGCCGCTGACAGGTCGGAGAATTATCTGAAAGCCGACAACATAATCATAGCATGCTGCAATCATGACACGTTGCAGTATCTCCGGGAAGAAGGCGACGGGGCTTTCCTGAGCAGGATCGAGGACAAAGGCGAAATCATCCATATGGAGAGCTCGGTGCCCGAGACAAAGGACCATATAGCCCAGGTAGCCCAATATATCAAACAGGAAATAGAGGAGCTCGGCAGGGAATTTGAAAATACCTGGGGGAAGATAGCTGAAAAGGAAGGCCAGGCGGGCGTCAGGAGGAGATGCGAGCAGCTCTACGGCAAAAGACTCCCTGCTGACTATAAGCTGAGGGCCCGGGAATTTTCAAGGAACGCCGTTGCCGAGATAGTTAAAGAGCTCAGGTGCAGGGCCTCAGACCGGAAATTAAGCTGCATCCTGAGACCCATAAACGGCATAATTAAAACCGCGGAGCTTGAGGCCATAGCAGAGAACGCCGAATTTGTAGAGCCCCGGCACATTACAACCGCGCTCAGGGAACATACAAGCATTGAAGGCGCCATTTCCAGGGAAATGCTTGAGCATAAAAAAGACCTCAAGAAATATATCGCGTCGATGACGGATTCAATCGGATATGTGGTAGGCCTCGCCGTAATCCGTTCAAGCTCAAGCGGACAGATGTTCGGCCAGCCCCTTCCGATCCACTGCCAGATCACCGCGGGCGGTTCAGACGTCATTACCTCCCCTGGAAAACTCGGGGAAATCGCCAGGGCCGCGGCCGAGAACGTAAGGGCCTCAATAAAGAAACTCCTGCACAGGGTCGGGGCGCCCTACGCCGGATATGAAATGCATATTGAATACATACAGGCGCATGACGGTGTCGAAGGAGACAGCGCCTCGGTTGCCATGAACATAGGCCTGGTTTCGGATTACATCCGGCAGCCCGTGAGCCAGAAATATGGAATAACCGGATCATTGACCGGGGAGATCATCCTGCCGGTCGGCGGAGTCACTGAAAAAGTCAGGTCGATTATGGACATAGACCTTACCATGGAGGGGGCGTGCGTCCCGTGGCAAAACAAACACGACATAGAGCCCCTTCTTGTAAATACGGATTTTGAATATATCCAGAAAGAAGAAGTCCCGGGCCTGAGGATTTACAGGACAGAAGGAAAGCGCGATCCCTTCGATGTCTATTTCTGCAAGACAAAATACAACGCGTACAGGATATTAATGGACATCAGCAAGGAAGAAGTGGAAGACAGGATAACGGAGAGAAGCAGACAGGACCTTGAATTCATGCAGAATATAATAAAAGGCAAATACTGTTAAAATTCGCGGCAATTACTTCCTGTACACATGCTTGTAGATAAAAAATATCACTCCTAATAGAAGCAGGCCGGCGACTGCATGACTGAACGGTTTGGTATACTGGCGCACAAGTTCCCAATTCTCTCCGAGTTTATAGCCGAGATATGTCAAAAAAGTATTCCAGAGGAATCCCCCCAGAAAGGTAAAAATGGTAAACCTCATGACGTTCATCTCGGCGATGCCGGCAGGTATTGAAATAAGATGTCTGACAACGGGAATAAACCTGCTTATAAAAATTGTCTTCTCACCGTGATGGTTGAACCATTTATGTGTCCACTCAAGATCTTTTTGATTAATTAACAAATACCTTCCGTATTTTTCCAGAAAAGGCTCGCCCCCGTATTCACCTATATAATAAGAAAACAAAGAACCGAAAATAGTTCCCAGCGCCGATATGAAAGCAACAAACCAGAAGTTGAATTTGCCTGTATACGCAAGATAACCGGCAAAGGGCATAACCAATTCACTTGGCAGCGGTACCATTGTTGACTCGGCTGCCATCAGGATGAATACTCCGAAATAACCTGAACCTGAAATAAGTTGGCTGGTGAATTTTGCTGTTTCATGAACAAACTTTTCTATAAATTCCATTTGTGCACCTCTCGGTTATATATATCTATTCCTCGGGGTATGGCTCAAAAGCATCTTGAAACCTGCTGGATATAAAAAAAAGGCGGGGTTTAGCCACGCCCTTTTTGTCAAGCTAAATGCCCAACTACGAATGGGGGTTCAACCGCCGCCGCTGCAATCAAAATTTCTTTTTTTATTAAAAAGTTAGCAAACAAGTATAAAGTATTTCTTTACTAAAGCCCTTCCTGGTTTTAAAGATTAAAACGAGTAATTGTTTATACTATAACAGTTCGAGTGCCAATCTGTCCAGTCAGAAATTTTCATCGCTCTTCCTTGACAAAGCCGGACCTTACAAATTATATTTCAGGATATATTTTGACTGTAATTCCTCATTCATAATTTTAAAATGGATATTCCGGACATACTCAGACAAGTAGCCATATCAGCGCTTCCTATACTTATAGCTATTACATTTCATGAAGTTTCTCATGGATTTGTCGCTAACAGACTCGGCGACCCTACAGCAAAATTCATGGGAAGGCTGACGCTTAATCCCATTGCGCATATTGACCCGGTCGGCACCATTCTCCTGCCTGTCATGATGCTTGTTTTTACAAACGGACAATTTGTTTTCGGATACGCAAAACCTGTACCGATTAATCCCGCGAATTTCAGAAACCCCAGAAGAGATATGGCAATTTCAGCGGCAGCGGGGCCTGTTACCAATATCTGTCTTGCGGTAATCAGTCTTTTAATTTACAAGTTCATATTAATACCGGCGTCCGTGTTGCTGCCGGGGAATGTATCAAGGGCAATCCTTACCCCCATGACGCTGATGCTGACCTCAAGCATAATATTCAACGTTATCCTGGCCGCGTTCAATCTGATACCTATTCCACCTCTTGACGGCGGGAGGGTGCTCGTAGGCCTTCTGCCGCATAAACACGCTGTCTCTTACAGCAGGATTGAGCCGTTTGGATTTATAATAGTGCTCATTCTTATCATGACAGGCCTTGCAAAACTTTTTGTTTTGCCGCTTGTAAATTTTTTTATGGCAATGCTGAGGTTGTTTTAAATTCATTAAAAAGGAGTTGACCAATTGTCGAAAAAGCGGGTTCTCAGCGGAATACAGCCGAGCGGCAGGCTCCATATCGGCAATCTTGTAGGCGCATTGCAGAACTGGGTCAGGCTGCAGGACCAGTATGAATGTTATTATTTCATTGCCGACTGGCATGCCCTTACAACCCGGTATGACGACACATCAAGGATAAAAGAATTCATCAAAGACGTCCTTGTCAACTGCCTTGCCGCGGGACTCGACCCTGAGAAGGCAACGGTCTTTCTGCAGTCACATGTCCTCGAACACGCGGAGCTTCATGTCCTGCTTTCAATGATAACCCCGCTGGGCTGGCTTGAACGCGTCCCGACTTACAAGGAGAAACAGGAGCAGATAACCGACAAGGACCTCAATACATACGGCTTCCTGGGATATCCGCTCCTGCAATCAGCGGACATCCTGGTTTACAGGGCCGATTATGTCCCCGTCGGCGTCGACCAGGTGCCTCACCTTGAGATTACCCGTGAAATTTGCAGAAGGTTCAATAACTTCTACGGTGAAACATTCCCCGAACCCGAGGCGCTGCTGACCGAGTTCCCGAAAGTGCCCGGAACAGACGGGAGGAAAATGAGCAAGTCCTATAACAACTGCATTTTCCTCTCGGACTCACCGCAGGAAGTCGAGCATAAAATTAAGACCATGATGACGGACCCCCAGAGGATAAAACGCACTGACAAAGGCGATCCTGAAAAATCGCCCGTCTACCATCTGCACAAGATATTCTCATCGAGAGAAGAACAGGACAGGATCGTCGAGGGATGCGTCACCGCGGGCATCGGCTGCATTGACTGTAAAAAGGTTTTAATAAAAAATCTCTTCGCAGTATTGGAGCCGATATGGGAAAGACGCAGGTATTTCATGGAGCGGCCCGACACCCTTGAAGATATTATCTCGGCCGGGTCGAAAAAGGCCGGGGAAATCTCTTCTGAAACAATGAAGCAGGTAAGGCAGGCAATGAACCTCGACGGTCTGAAGTAAATCCGTTTTATTGCAAATATTAGGGCGGATTCTTTAAGATAATTAGATGGTTAATAAATTATTCTCCCTGTCAGCGTGTCATGCGTAAACTTATCATCGGTCTTTCAATCCTGCTTTACGCGCTGTCGGGGATTTTTATATTTAAGGCATTAACAATTCCTGCCCCCGATACCCGTTCAGAAGAGCGGCAGGCCGGCGACCAGGCCCTGGTTAAAGAACTGCAGGCAAAGATTGCGACACTTGAGAACAACCGCTCAACCGGAGATAAAGAAGCCGGGCCCGATGCTGAAATCAAAAGATCCCCGCAGGAAGTAAAAGTCTTGGCTGTCTTTGATGGGGGGACATTTAATTCCGGACACGTTGTCATGGATGAAAACATGATGAATTCCATAAAAGAATTATCACGGAATATCCTGGCGTCTCCTGAACACAGGGTAGTAGTCGAAGGCCATACCGACAACATGCCTATCAGGCCTTCACCCGGAAAACAGTACAGTGACAATACGGATCTGTCATATTTCAGGGCCAAAGCCGTTGCCCGGATATTGATGGAAGAGGGTGTGCCTGATGGACGCATCACTGTAACCGGTTACGGCGACACCCGTCCCATAGCCTCTAACGACACTGTCGAGGGCAGGGCCAAAAACCGCAGGGTCGAGGTAAAGCTTATCCCGCAAGACAAGGAGCCTTAGATATATGTACACTGAGCATTTCGGACTTAAAGCACTGCCTTTTGAAAATGTGCCCGACCCCGCCTTCTTTTTTGATGAAGGTGAATATCACAGGGTCCGCCAGCGGATAACGGAATCATTAAGGTCCGGACGCGGATTGCAGGTCGTAACAGGACCTATAGGGTCAGGCAAGACAACCCTCAGTCAGATGATAAAATCCGATTTTTCCCGTGAGACAAAGCTCATATGGATGGCGGAACCGCCGGGAAACAGCCTGGACCTTTTCCTGTTTATTGCGCAGGAGCTGGGTCTGAAGCCGTCGACATCCGAGAGGGTTTTTATTTTACGGGACATCAAGGACGCCCTCCTGAAAATGAATTCCGAAGGCGGAAACTGTCTGCTTATAATCGATGAATCACATCTGATGGAGGATGACGTGATCAACGGCATCCGGTTGCTGAACAATCTTGAGGAGGGGGCGACCAAACTCATACAGATACTTCTGCTCGGCCAGGAGGAGTTTATGGAAATTATAAAGAGGCCGGAGATGGAGCCTTTCAAACAGCGTATCGCGACTCTCGAAATTTTAGGGAGGATGACCGGGGACAGGATACGCGAGTACGTCTCGCACCGCATCCACGTGGCCGGGGGGCAGCCTTCCATATTTACGGATACAGGATGGGAGGCCCTGGTCCTGGCCTTTGATACAGGAGGAGCGCCCCGCATGGTCAATTCTCTATGCGACAGGGCGCTCTACACGGCCTTTGAAAGAAAGAAAACAGCGGCGGACGTCCATGACGTCTATGAAGCCACCAAAACACTGGGGATAGGCAAAAAGGTTTTTCATTATATTGTCGCCCTCAATACCGCTGAGAGAAAAATCCAGCCCCTCCCCTCTGTGGAAGACGCTCCTGTCCGGAAAACTGAACAACCTGTCACTGAGCGAATAACGCCGGTGAAGAAAGAACCCGGCAACACTGTGAAACAGGCGGGTAAACGGACCGAAGCCTTTCAGTCCCCCCGCAGGGCGCTTGATATCGGGGCAATCAGCTTTTCAAAAGAGCGGAAATCCCTGAAAGTCCCTGCGCTTGTCCTTTTGTCCTCCGTAGCGGCGCTCGTTTTAAGCATCTTTTTCTTCTGTCAGAAGTCCCAATCCTATGACCTGCCGGCATGCCTGATGGAATTAATCGGTTTTTAGACAACAAGTCGTGCCATATTCCCCTTTGCCATCATGAAGACAAACAGGGAATTTCATGTGATAATATAGAAATCAATCTGAAAAAATGCCGGAGGTTTGATGATTAAGGAATTTGAAAACGCCGCCGCGTGCTGGAGAGAAATCCTGTCGGACGTTTCGAAGGACACGGGGTTATTGTCGGTTATCGAAAAGTTTGCAAGGGAAAGCGCCGCCCCCGCAAAAATTGTATTCGGGACCTCGGGATGGAGAGGGGAGATCGGAACGGATTACACTTTCAATAATGTCAGGATCGTTACCTCGGCCATAATTGAAATGTTCAGGGGGAGCGACCCGTCAGTAATGAACGCTATGGGCGCGGCCGGTTTTGAAGATATAAAAAAGAGGGGGATCATTGTCGGGCATGACAACAGGTTCCTCGGCAGGGATTTCGCGATGGAGGTTATCGGGCTTCTGCAGAAGGAAGGGATAAAAACCTGGTATGCCGGAGAGGCGATTACCCCTGAGTTTTCAGCAGGCATCGAAATGCTGAACGCGGCATGCTCCATTAATCTTACCCCGTCCCACAATCCCGCTAATTACGGAGGGTTCAAATTCAACCCCTCGGACGGGGGCCCGGCAGGGGCCGAAATTACGGCAAGGATAGAGGATATAGCAAACAGGATGATGACCGTGAGACCTGTGCTTCAGCCTGTTCAGCCGGCGGAGATTGAAAAGGTCGATCTCACACAGTTGTATATCAATTATATAACCGGAAGAGGTACCGTGGACTTAAAGAGGGTCCGTGATTTTGTCGACAATGAAGATTGCGTCATTTGCATAGACAATGTTCACGGCGCGACAAGGGGACGGATCCGGAAAATAATCGGCGAAAGCCCTAAGATAAAATATTTAAGGACTGAAGACGATTACCTGTTCGGAGGAGTAGCGCCGGAGCCCTCGGACAGTAATATGAAGGGACTGAAGGAAATCCTGAAAGGCAGCAACGCCCGGTTCAGGCTCGGTGTCATCATGGACCCTGACGGCGACCGTATCCGGCACGCGGATGAAAAGCGGATAATCCCCATGAACTACTTCGGCGCGATGGCGCTGCACTTTCTCCATGTGCATAAAGGGTTCAGAGGAGTTGCGGCCAAATCCGTCGGGACAAGCAACCTTGTTAATGCCGTCGCGGAAAAACTCGGGATACCTGTGAGAGAAACAAGTGTGGGGTTCAAAAATTTCAGGCCTTACATGATTAGCGGAGCGCGGGAAAAAGCCATTGTCTGCTTTGAAGAATCCGACGGCATCTCAGGATATAACCATACCCTTGAAAAAGACGCCCTTTTCGGCGTCCTCCTCGCCGTTGAAATGATGGCGGTTACAGGCAAGAACCTTAGCGATTACCTTAAAGATATCATGGATGAATTCGGATACTATTATCCCGACCGGTCCGGAATCGACGTTGACAGGTCCCTTGCCGGAGAGCCCCTCCTGAAGAAACTCTCGGTCATCAGGAATAAGTGCAAGGCCGGGACAGCCGTTAATATAGACGGGGACCTGAAGACCGTGAAGGAAGTCATTACCGTGGACGGCACAAAACTGGTTTTTGATGACGGATCATGGCTCATGATAAGACCTTCCGGCACGGAACCCAAGGTGAGGTTTTACATTGAAGCAAGGACAGAGGAGGGGAAGAAGGCGGTGTTTGCAGCGGCTGAAAGGATGACGAGAGAGGCGCTCTTCGAGTAGGGACGACCCGGCGGGTTGCCCCTACTTTGATTAAAAAACTGCCGATAGTGTATATTTTCATGTCATGGAAAAAGTAATTCTTAAAACGGAAATGCCTGACGTCGGCGCCCCGCGGCGCGGCAAGGTCAGGGACATCTATGATCTCGGTGATTATCTGCTGCTCGTGGTGACGGACAGGGTCTCCGCGTTTGACGTTGTGTTGCCCGGCGGTATCCCCGGAAAGGGAAAAGTCCTTACCGCCATATCCGTATTCTGGTTCAGAATGATGGAGGACATAGTCGGCAACCATATTATCGCGACCGACGTGAAAGACTTTCCTCAGGCGCTTCACAAATACAGAGAGACGCTCGAAGGCCGGAGCCTCCTGGTAAAAAAGGCAAAGGTCGTGCCAGTTGAATGCATAGTCCGGGGCTATCTTTCAGGAAGCGGCTGGAAATCGTACCGGGAAGACGGCGCTGTCTGCGGCATAAAGCTCCCGGCAGGCCTGCTTGAATCCTCAAAAATTGAACAGCCTGTTTTCACCCCGAGCACAAAGGCCGAAGCAGGGCACGATATCAATATACCGTTCGATGAAATGAAAAAGATTGTCGGCGATAATACCGCGCTGAAGCTTAAAGACCTGACATTGAAAATATACGAAAGGGCAAGAGACTATGCCCAAAAAAAAGGTATAATCATCGCCGACACGAAGATGGAATTTGGAATTTTAAATGATCAGGTAATAATCATTGACGAGCTGCTCACCCCTGATTCTTCCCGCTTCTGGAGTGTAAAAAAATATGCCCCTGGAAAAAGCCAGGACAGCTTTGACAAGCAGATTGTAAGGGATTATCTGCTGACCCTGGACTGGGACCAGACCCCGCCGGGGCCGGAGCTTCCTCCTGATATAGTGAAGAAAACTTCTGAAAGGTATCAGGAAATATTGCGGATATTAACAGGGACAAAATAATCCCACCTTAGTTGAATAAAACCATGGCCTTCAGGGTAAGCAGAGAGGATTTTGAAAGGCTTGTTGAAAAGGCGCTGGGAACATTGCCTGAAGAATACGGAAGATATTTTACAAATATCACAATCATCGTGGAAGATTACCCGGGCAGAGAGGATACGAGGCGATTAAACTCGAAAAAAGAGCTCCTGCTCGGGCTTTTCAGCGGCGTGCCATATCCAGGGAAAGGAGGGTTCTTTGATATCCCCTACCCTTTGCCCGACAAAATAATTCTCTTTCAGAAAAACATCGAAAATATCTGTTCCACCGAAAAGGAGCTTATCGAACAGATACAGGCGACTCTTATCCACGAAGTCGGCCACTATTTCGGCCTCTCTGAGAGGGATTTGAAAAAATATGAGTGAGAATTGTCTCATCCAATCAGAGGTTCTTCAGAAAGCCCAGCAGCAGCCTCACCCCTATGCCGGTTGCGCCTTTGGGGATATAAGGCCTGTCTTTGTCGGTCCACGCGGTCCCCGCAATATCGAGGTGGACCCAGGGAGTATCGCCTGCGAATTCGCTGAGGAAGTAAGCTGAAGAGACGAGAGAGCCCGACCTGCCGGAAGTATTTTTCAGGTCCGCGATATCGCTTTTTATATAGTCCCTGTATTCTTCAAAGAGCGGCATCTGCCAGACCCGTTCCGACGTTTCCCCTGAAGCCCTTTTCATTTTCTCCATAAGGGCCTCGTCATTTCCCATCATCGCAACGGCTTCATTCCCGAAGGCAATGGAACAGGCGCCGGTCAGGGTCGCGATATCGATGATTGCAGACGGCTTGAACCGTTTGGCGTATTCAATGGCGTCCGCGACCGTAAGTCTCCCTTCGGCGTCGGTGCTTATGATTTCAATGCTCTTGCCGCTTATGGTCTTTACCACGTCGCCCGGCTTTGTGGCGCTTCCTCCCGGAAGGTTCTCGGCAGCAGGGAGAACGCAAATCAAATGGACGGGCAGCTTCATTTCAGAGACCGCTTTCATCACTCCAAGCACTGCGGCGCCTCCTGCCATGTCGTACTTCATCTTTTCCATCCCTTCACCCGGCTTCAGGGAAATCCCTCCGCTGTCAAAGGTTATGGATTTCCCGATGAGCGTCACGGGCCTGATGTTTTTGCCTTTATAAGCAAGGACGATAAACGCGGGCGGCTCGTCAGAGCCTTTTGCAACCGACAGGTACGCTCCCATGCCGAGCCTTCCGGCCTCGCTTCTGCCGATTACTTTGACCGACACCCTTTTCAATGAACGCGCGGCCCTGACAAGCGCTGAAGGCGTCATTATATTTGACGGCGTGTTTACCAGATCACGGGTGAAATGCACGGCGGACGCGGCGGCCCCGGCCCACCTGACCTGCTTTTGTAAATCTTCGCCGGTGAGGAGCGTGATTTTTTTAATGCCGTTATGATTTTCTTCTTTTTTGTATTTCAGAAACCTGTAATCCGCGAGCAGACACCCTTCCGTAAAATCCGCCGGAGAAAGATTGAGCGAGGAAATCAAGTGGGTGGAAAGGGCCAGGTCTTTTATCTTCAGATCACGCAGATATGAAGCCGCCCTGCCCCCGGCCTGCCTCAGTTTCTCAGGTGAAAGCTCCTGCCTTTTACCGAGCCCTATGAGGAGAACGCGCTCAGGTTTTATTTTACCGGACGTGTGAAGAAGACAGGTTTCATTACGCTTGCCGGCAAATTCTCCCGAAGCCGTCACTTTGCTTATCAGGCCGTTGAGAGACTTGTCGATGTCTTCGTAATATCCCGCGCCCTTGCCTTCCGGCGCCGGCAGTATCAGGGCGTCACAGGCAAAAGCAGTATCTTTTATGTTCCTTATAAAGACCTTCATAAGATTCCCGCCAATATGATAAGCGGGACACGCGGTGATTTTCAAGGGGAAAGCGAAAAAGATGAAGCATTCAGAAACTTAACACTTGCCTTCAATACTTTTGAATGCCGCGTCGACAAGGTCGACAAGCACTTCGACATCAAACGGTTTCATCAGAAATCCGAAGGCGCCGAGCCTGATGGCCTCCCGTATCATCTCGATTGTCGCGTAGGCAGTCACAATTATAACCTCTGTGCCGGGATGTTTCTCCTTAATCCGGCCAAGGACCGTTATGCCGTCAATCTTCGGCATCTTTATATCAAGCAGCACTAA
>QZKO01000044.1 GCA_003599505.1 Nitrospiraceae bacterium
GGCTATCAGCATGAGCTTGATAAAGAATGTCATCACATCTATCATCCTTGCAATGTTATAAAACGGAGTGAGCTTTTCCCATGAATGCACCTCGAAGATGGGTTTGCCCTGCTGGTTAAGCTCTTTTGAAAGCAGGCCGTCCAATTTTTCGCTGAACTTATGGAGTGTCCCGAAATCCTTCAACCGGATGGCAACCTCGCTTATTTCCATCTCCTCCATCCTGAGGACTTCTATGGCATCTTCTATGTGGATATAGCCGTCCCTGCCTCCCGGTCCCGTCGCGCTTTCAAGCACGCCCGCCACAATGAACTGCTTTCCATTGACAGAGCCGTCTTTATTGGTGGCAACGACCACTATCGTGTCGCCGACCTTTACTTTCATGCCCTTGGCAAGAAGCTCGGGAATCCAGATTCCCCCTTTATCAAGGATTTTTTTGCCCTCTATCACCCTTGAGGCAAGGAGCGGGACACTCTTTAATTCCTTATCAGGATAGATGCCGTTCAGCCTTATATTGGTGGTCTCCACAAAATTGCTGAACATACCGCCGAATTTTATCCTTGGAGAATAAGCCGTGATTTCCGGCTGGTTATCGAGGACATTCTCAAGTCGTGTTATGGCCCCCGCCTTCAGATTCAGGTTCAGGGGAAGGTTTTCTATGGAAGCCACATAGCCCTTCTTGTGCACCTGCATGTGTCCGAGCATGGAGTCGGTTATTGATCCTACCATCATATTCTTGAAAGAGCCTGAGACGGAGATGAACACAAGGACAAAGACCACGCCTACTGTTATCAAAGAGGCTGTAAGCAGGGTCCTTCTTTTATATCTCAAGAGATTTCTGATCGCTATTTTAAAGAGATTACCCATTGCCTCCACCTCCTTTAACCTCTTTGCCCTTCAATTCACCGTCTTCAAGTGTGTAAAGTATTTCAGCCTCTCCCACTATCTTCTGGTCGTGGGTGGAGAAGATGAATGTTGTCCTGAACTCATCCCTCATCTTTTTCATAAGCTCGATTACCATATAGGCTGTCTTATGGTCTAAGTTGGCTGTAGGCTCATCGGCAAGAACGAGCTTGGGATTTGTCACCAGCGCCCTCGCGACCGCAACCCTCTGTTTCTGTCCCCCTGATATCTGGTCCGGATATTTGTCCTTCTGGTCTGTCATCCCGACCGCTTCAAGAACTGTATTCAATCTCTTTCTTCTTTCTGAGGCAGGGACATTTTGGACCATGAGCAGGGGATACTCTATATTTTCATAAACAGTGAGGACGGGTATAAGATTGAAATCCTGAAAGATAAAACCGATGTTGCTCCCCCTGAATGACGCGCTCTGCTTTCTGTCCAGATGCAGGACATCAGTGTTGACCACTTTTAATGTCCCTTCCGTCGGTTTATCGAGGCAACCAATGAGATTAAGAAGGGTTGTCTTTCCGCTGCCGGACGGGCCTACAAACGAGACAAAAGAAGCAGGCTCGATTTCAAAGCTCAGCCCTTTTAATGCCCTGACTGTTACTTCGCCGGCAAAGTAATCTTTTTGTATATTTTCAGCAACTATTAATGACATAAAGCATCTCCTTTCATGAAAGCAATGCCCTGGTTTATATAAAGGTATTTCCTGTTTGTCCTCCTAAAGACAGTCTACACCAAAAACAGGATAGCGACAATTTAAAACACGGGCGTAGGAACCGTTCCCCAGCCTGTTTCAACGGGAAGCTCCTTTAAATCAATCACCCGCAGATCGTGTATGCCGATATCAATCATAAATTGAGGAATGCGCCTGGCATTTATGGAAAACATGTCTCCCGATGACCCGCTCTCCGCATTCCCGATCTTAAGGAATATAA
The DNA here is from genome assembly GCA_003599505.1 of Nitrospiraceae bacterium. Taxonomy (GTDB): domain Bacteria; phylum Nitrospirota; class Thermodesulfovibrionia; order UBA6902; family UBA6902; genus SURF-23. The sequence goes on from QZKO01000044.1 coordinate 1,842, forward strand.
GCCGCTTTGTCATGCTGACGCCGGCTGAATGAGCATCATGCTGCATCCCGGCATGCATTCCCTGATGAGCCTCGCTGAGATGGCTGAAGGGATGAAGTACCCAGTCGGTAATCATAGACATTGTGTGATGCTGTTTGTAGAGCTTCCAGTCGCCCCCTGTATCGGCAATGAGTCCCTGCATGATGTAATGAGGGGGGAGGAAATAGACAAGGTATTTATCATCATCGTTCAGTCTTGGCTTTATTTCATCCATCCGGAGGATGTCCGCCATACGGTGCTCCATTTTGAATTTGTCGTCATCTGTGATGGACATTGCAACGACATTATTATCCGACCATATGGGAAGGTGTGAAATGGTATAGTACCTTAGAAAAAAAGCAGACCCCAATGCAAGGACTGATATAAGAATAAAAAGAGCCGTCCTGCCGCCTGCGCCCTGGGGCATGATCACCTTCTCGACGGGTTTTGGAAGAAACATCCCGGTGCGCTCCATATAAAGCCCGTAATCAACAGCGTGGGACCTGAGCATCCTTCTTTCCTCGTCCCTTGACAGAAAGTAGTAGATCAGCACCATGGCAAGCCATAGGACCACAACGAGGAATCTCGGCCAGAGAATCGAGAGCCCAGCTCCTGCAATGGCAAGACTCAAATACTGTGGATGCCTGATGAATGAGTAAATCCCTCCTATGACAGCGCCTCTTTTGAGAAACTTGCTCAAATATATCTGCGCCGCGCAAATAAAGAAGAGCGCCATGCCTCCGACAAAGAGCGCCGACCCCATGACACGGACGAATTTCAGAAACGCATCCGGCGGGACAACCATGTGCGGGAGGAAAAACGCGCTCAGCCACCGCGTGGCAGGGTATTTGGCTATCTCAAGCAAAAAAGGGTTAAACACGGAGTAGAAAAAACCCGCGAAGGGGCTTATCATAATCAATATCTCAAGTCCGATAATAAAGTAGAGCACTATGGCGCTACTTAAAATAGTCTTCTTCCTGTTCATATGGACCTCCTGTTTTTTGAACAATAGTATTCGCCCCCGTGTATAAACACAAGGGTATTGGATAATAACGCCTGGAGGTTAAGCGGCAGGAGGTTTGGTTGAAGGTTCCCTGAAATGATCTTTGTAGTTGACGGAAGACAGGGCCGTATATTCCGTGTTCGTTTGGAAACGGAAAATTACGGCCTGTTTATCAGGGACAGAGAATACAAACGAGGGATAAAGCGCTTTGCCCGGGTTATCGTCAACAGAGTCCCGGTCCTTTGCGGGACTGTGGTGGCTTTTTTTCATCGGACAGTCGTGTGTGTGAGAAGCGGCAAACGCCGTCTTCGCCGCATAACCGTAAGGACATGTGTTCTGAAGAACAAGTGATATAACCAATAAAAACAGAATCAACCGCATCAATTTCATGTCAGACATCATAAAAAGAAACTTTGAAGATAATATGAAGAAATGTATTTTTTCAGATTCATAGATACACCCCTGCTGTTTTAAGCTGTTCAAGCCCCTTTATCTCATCCTGCAGCATCGGAACCTGAAGTAAAGGAAGGTTGAACCTCCGCTGTATTTCCTCTAAATACCGTATCTGCATCCGTCTCCTGTTTATGAAAAAGTCATTGACGCAAACATCTTCAGGCAGGACCATATTTGCGACAACAAGCTGTGTCTCTATCCCGGCATCTTTTAAATCAATCATCGCCCGGTAGGATTCGAGGATCGGGGTGGATTCCGGATAAAGCACAAGGCAGAACACCGACTTTTGCGGATTGCGCAGGATTTCGATGATTTTCCCGAACCTGTTTTCCGTTTCCCGCTTTGCCCCCGCCGCTTCAGCGGTTGAGATCATCATCTCCGCCTGTTTCGCGTAATCAAAAGGGAGGTCAAGAAGTCTTAACGTGTGTCCCGTCGGGGCCGTATCAAAGACGATTACATCATAAGCGCTGCTTTCTATGAAACGGATGAATTTATCAAACGCCGCCATCTCCTCAATGCAGGGGGAATTAAGCTCCTCCTCCATCGCCGCCAACATATCTTCGGAATATTTCCCCCGCGCCTCTTCGAGGACCCGTTCTTTATATTCGGCAAAAGCCTTCTCCTGGTCAATCATCACCGCAAAGAGATTTTCCGCGATCTCTGAAGGCTCATCATGTATCTTTACATCAAAGACTTCCCCGATATGCGCTGCAGGGTCTGTCGTAACAATAAGTGTTTTGAATCCCTTTTGCGCTGTGTGAACTGCTGTTATACATGATATGGTCGTCTTGCCGACGCCGCCCTTGCCGGTGAAGAATATGGCCTTTGTGCCGTTGGAGGGAAGCAGAAGGTGGCTGATATCCCCCTTTAGCAAAGGGGGGATGTGTTTTTCTGTCTCCTGCCTTCTGTCTTCTGCCTTCTGTTTTCCGGCCCTTGCCCCTTGCCCCTTGCCCCTTGCCCCATTTTGGAACAATTCCCCCGCCACACCCTTCAACGCTTCTAATCCCCTTACCTCGTTGTCCCTTAAAAACATATACAGTTTCGGCTTGTTGATTACCTTTTCAATCTTTTCGAGCACCTTCTGCTGAGCTTCGTATTTCTTCCTGAAGAACTCAATCCCGCAAACCTCTTCCGGCAGTATACCGTTAATTATGATTTCGCCTGATTTAATGCCTATTGTCTCAAGTTCTTTTGACGCCCTGATGGTCTCATAGAGAGACAACTCCTCCGGACGCATGACAAATATGAAGTCAGTGCGTTCAGGGTCTTTTAGAAGTGAAGTTGCCCGGTCATATTTGTCCTTTGATTCCTGGATAGACTGCACGGGTCCGAGGCATGTCTGCCCGCTGCCTTTCGCGGACTCCTCTATATGTTTGGACCAATCAACGGGAAGTTCAAGCAATCTTATGGTGTGTCCTGTCGGCGCAGTGTCGAATACAATCACATCATATTCATCACCCTCCATAAAGTCTATAAACCTGTCGAATGACGCCATCTCCGTGGTGCAGGGACCGCTCAGGTTTTCCTCCAGAGAAACGATTACATCCTCAGGCATGATTTCACGAAACGGGCCGATTATCCGCTCCTTGTATTCCCTTGTCGCCTCATCGGGGTCTATCTCCATGGCATGCAGGGACAATTCATGAATTGTCCCTACGCCATTGATCGCACCAACATTTTCAATAGGCGTAATCTTATGCCCAATCTCCTGCTCAAAAACATCTGCAAGGTTTGATGCAGGGTCGGTCGTCACAATCAGCGTCTTCTCACCTTGAAGCGCATGGTGAATTGCAGTGGCGCACGCCATAGTAGTTTTGCCGACTCCGCCTTTTCCTGAAAAGAATATGTATCTTGTCACTTATACCCTTCAACATAAATACTCACAACATAATCCTGGACAAACTCACCTTCTTTCAAACTGTCCAAAAGCGCCCTGCCTACAGGATCATTGGTGTCAGGGGCAATGCAGGTTGATGTGCCTTTACCGGTGAGTCTCACATTTTTCAATCCGGACGCCTCGACAATATTCCGGTACTCGTCAACAAGGAGGGCGCCTGCGACACAGCCGATATATGCTTCTATGCTCTTCAGTATTTCATCGGGGAGCTTCTTCAGCAAGGCCATGTCGGAGATCGCAATCCTTCCGCCGGGTTTGAGAACGCGGCATATCTCTCTGAACACTTGTGGTTTATCGGCGGACAGATTGATTACGCAATTGCTGATGACGACATCAACCGAGTTATCTTCCACAGGCAGATGCTCGATCTCTCCTAACCTGAATTCAATATTTCCAACGTTATTCAGTCTTGCATTTTCCCTCGCCTTTGCAATCATCTCAGGGGTCATATCAACGCCGATAACCCTGCCTTTTGGCCCGACTTTCGAAGCAGCTAAAAAACAGTCAAACCCGGCGCCGGCGCCGAGGTCCAGCACGGTCTCGCCTTTTTTCAGGCCTGCCAATGCCGTAGGATTTCCGCAGCTAAGGGCGAGATTTGCATCGTCCGGGATGGCCCTCAGCTCTTCCTCCGAATATCCGACGGATTTCGCAAACTCCCTCGCATCCGGGCCGCACGTCCCGCACCCGCACCCCTTCTGTCCCTTTGCGATTTTCCCATATGCATCCCTCACAATCTTAATTGTTTTGGCTTTGTTCATAAGTCACTCCTGTGTTTATTTAACTGTCACCGATATCGGTTTCCCTTTCTTCATCGGTTCAATCCCTGACGCCGTGCATAAATCTTCATATGAAGGATATCCACCGGTCTTAAATACTTCTCCGTTTATCATTGTAACCGGCAATATTTTCTTGCCGTTCTTGTGAAGCAGGTCCGCGACCGTTTTATTCGCAATAAATTCCTTCGGCTGCTGCGCAAGGTTGAACCTTTCAACCTCCACTCCCTGCTTCTTCAATGCCAGTACGGCCTCGTTCATTTTCACAAGAACAGGGTCAATACCTGGCCCGCATAATCCCGATGAACAGCACATAGCAGGGTCGTAAATTTCAATTTTCATCTTATTCCCTCCCCTTGAAAAGCGTAAGTTCAGTATGCTTCGCAAACCAGACAAGCGCGAGCATCACAGGCACTTCAATCAACGGGCCGATAACCGTCGCAAGCGCTACCGTCGGATTAAACGCGGTAATCGCTATCGCTATGGCAATCTCAAAGTCCCTGCCCGTGGAATTAAATCCTGCGGCTACAGCGTCCTTGTAATTAAGCCCCAGTTTCCACCCCGTAAGATATACAACGACAAACATTACCCAGAAGAACAGCGTCATGGGAATCGCGAGCTGAACGATGAACATGGGCCTTTCAAGTATCAGGTCGCCTTTGAGCGCAAACATTACTATAAGCGTGAAAAGCAGGCCTGCTATCGACAGTGTGTCCAGATAAAATTTCAGCTTGTGAAACCACTCTTCTCCCCGTTTCTTCACTCCCCATAATCTTGTGAGCATGCCTGCTATGAGCGGCACTCCAAGATAAAGGACAACGCTTTCCCCGACTACCCAAACATCAAAACTGACTTCTCCCAAAAGCAGTTTTGCATAGACGGGGATTAGGACCATTTGTATTATCGAATTGATAGCCACCAGGATTATAGCCAGCGGACCATTCCCTGCCGAAAGATACGTAAACACAATGACCATCGCTATACATGGCGCAAGCCCGTATAAAACCAGTCCTGTATATAAGTCTGTTTCACCGCTCAAAAATATCTTTGCGAGCAGGAGCATAAAAAACGGGGCCACGGCATAATTGAAAAATATGACGATAAGAAGCTGCGTTGGCGATTTCGCGGCTTTGCCGAGGTCTTCAAACTTTATGTTCGCCATCGCAGGATACATCATCATGAAAAGGCCGACGACCACGCCGAGAGCGAGGGTGTTGGGAATGCTGAATTCATAGGCGCCGCGGAATATCGATTTAATGGCGTCAATCGGCGGTGTGAGTTGAAAGTTGGAAATCCCGTACACCTTGCCGATAACAATACCGATAACCATACTGATGATTACAAATACCGGCAGTAACCTGAAGTTGTGAAGCTTTTCAAGAACGCTTCTGAGCACCTCTTACCTCCTCCAGGAACATTACTTTAATCATCTCTTTCTCCTATCCGCATCTGCTTTTATTCTTGACGGTCAAAACTTTTTTCAACCTTGAAAAATCTTCAGTCATGGCCCCGTCGGGTATTTTCTCCATGGCGGAAAGGACGAGAAACCGCCTGAACATGTCCGAATCATCGATGCTGTAATGGACCCATTTCCCCTGCTTCCGGTCCTTTATCAGTCCCGCCTCTTTCAGGACGTTCAGATGGAATGATATCCTGGGCTGGCTCGTGTCCAGGACGCTGACGAGGTCGCATACGCATATCTCGCCTTTCTGAAAGACCTTCAGCATCTTCAGCCTTGTCTCATCCGAAAGCGCCTTGAAGACACTTATCAATTCCTGCATCGGGATCTCTCCATTGTCGTGACAAGATACATTATCGAATTAAGTTAAATTGATTATCGATACATCTATCCTTAGTGATACTATTATTAACATATAAACATTTTTTGATTTGATTGTCAAGTCTAAGAATTAAATAACTCCCCTTGATTAAGGGGAGGCCGGGAGGGTTACGCTTTGATCTTCTCCTGCCACTGCCTTGCCTTTTCCAGTATCTCCTCTTCATCCATTGTAGTGAGTCTTCCGTTTTCGACAACGACCTTGCCGTTGACCATAACGGTCTCTATGTCGGAAGGCCGCAGGCAGTAGGTTATGTGGGAATAAATATCATAGAGCGGCGTTAAATGCGGCTTCGAAAGGTCGGCTATGACGAGGTCTGCTTTCTTGCCCGGCCTGATTGAACCGACTTTATCTCCGAGTCCCAAAATTTCAGCGCCGTTTTTCGTCGCCATCAGGAGCGTCGTCCTGCTGTCAACAACGGTCGGGTCTCCGGAAACGGCTTTATGGACCTTCGCAGCGGTGGACATTTCACCCAGGACGCTCAGGTCGTTGTTGCTTGCGGCGCCGTCCGTGCCGAAGGCGACCTTCACGCCGGCCTTGAGCATTTTCGCCACAGGCGCGAAACCGGAGGCAAGCTTGAGATTGCTTTCAATACAGTGGGCGACCCCTACCCTCCGCTTTGCAAGCAGCCCGACTTCGTTATCAGTAAGCCATACGCAGTGGGCCGCGGACAGCCGCTCCGTCAGCATACCGATGCTTTCAAAGTATTCGACGGGTGTCTTGCCGTAACGGTTCCGGCACTCTGCAACTTCAAACTGTGTCTCGGCAAGATGCGTATGTATGGGGACATTATATTTTTCTGAAATTGCATTGGCCCGCTTATAACTGTCAGGCCCGCAGGTATATGTCGCGTGGGGCGCGACGCAGGGTGATACAAGCTCGCTGTCCTTCCAGTTATTAATGAGATTTTCGGCATTAATAAAATAATCATCCGCCGATTTGGCATACCCGGTAAAGGGAAAATCTATAATTCCGGCGCCGAGGACTCCCCTCATGCCGATCTTCTCAAGTTTTTTCCCGGCCGTATTCTGGAAAAAATACATATCTGAATATGCAGTGACGCCCGCCTTAAGCATCTCAAGGCAGGCAAGCTCAACGGCGTCACCCACAAAATCTTCATTCATCCATTTACCTTCCGCGGGCCAGATATGGTCCTGGAGCCAGTCCATAAGCGGCAGGTCATCGGCAAGCCCCCTGAAGTAGACCATTGCCGCGTGGGTGTGGGTGTTGATTAAACCGGGGAATACGACCCTGCCTTTTCCTTCCGATATATTGCTTGACGTGTATTTCTTCGAGATACCGGGAAAAACCCCGGCGTCAATTATATCGCTGCCGGTCACGGCAACAGCCCCATCTCTGATGACTGAGAGGTCGCCTTCCATTGTAAGGAGGTAGTCAGCGCGGATTATGTAGTCGACGTTTTGCATTTACGCCATCTTAATCAGCTCTTCCGCTATCTGCACGGCATTCAGCGCAGCGCCTTTTCTCAGGTTATCGGCCGCTATCCATATGTTGATGCCGTTTTCGACAGTATTATCTTCCCTCACCCTGCCGACATATACTTCATCTTTTCCTGCCGTCAGAGTCTGGAGGGGATAGACATTCTTCTCGGGGGCGTCATAAACAATGACTCCGGGGGCCTTTGAAAGAACGGCCCTGACTTCATTGGGGGTGATCTTCTTTGCCGTTTCGATATTTATCGATTCGGCGTGCCCCCTGAATACCGGCACCCTCACTGTGGTAGCCGTAACCTTTATGGAACCATCACCCATGATCTTTTTTGTCTCATTGACCATTTTGATCTCTTCTTTCGTGTACCCGTCTTCCATGAACTTGTCTATATGCGGAAGACAGTTGAAGGCGATCTGGTGCGGATAGACAACCGGTTTTATGTCCCTGAAGTTCAGGATATCGGCGGTCTGATGAAACAGTTCATCCATCGCTTTCTTACCGGTGCCGGAGACCGACTGGAAAGTCGTAACTACAACCCTTCTGATCTTCGCCGCGTCATGTATCGGTTTTAAGACAACCACCATCTGGATAGTGGAGCAGTTGGGGTTCGCAATGATTCCCTTGTGCCATTTCAGGTCCTGCGGGTTTACCTCCGGCACTACCAGCGGCACTGCCGGGTCCATCCTCCATGCGCTCGAATTGTCTATGACAACGCACCCGGCCTTCGCGGCAATCGGCGCGTAATGCAGGCTCCTTTCCCCGCCTGCCGAAAACAGGGCTATATCGACTCCTTCAAAAACCTTTTCGGTCAGTATCTCAACTGTTACTCCCTTATTGTGAAAATTTATAATCTTGCCTTCAGAGCGCTCGGACGCAAAGAGCCTGAGTTTTTCAAAAGGGAAATGCCTTTCCTCAAGGACTGAAACCATTTCGTTCCCGACCGCTCCGGTCGCCCCGACAACTGCCACAACGTATCTGTCTTTCTTTTTAAGCATCTGTCCAACCCCTTCTTTCCATGGAAATTAAAACAGCATTAATTTATCATACCCGCTGTCTGAATTCTATCATTAATATCGCGTGCTATCCCCTCACATATTTCGCGACAAGATCGCCCGCTTCCGTTGTCGTAAGCCCCATCTGTCCGGCCGCGAGGCTTTTAAGATGTTTTGCGGTAACTTTCATTACGGCCTCTTCAACAGCCTTTCCGGCATTTTCCTCTCCGAGATGTTCAAGCATCATGCCCCCGGCGCAAATGGCGGCAAGGGGGTTGATCATGTTTTTCCCCCTGTATTTTGGAGCGGAGCCCCCTATAGGCTCAAACATGGAGACGCCCTGAGGATTTATGTTCCCTCCGGCGGCAATCCCCATCCCTCCCTGGATCATGGCGCCGAGGTCGGTGATAATATCGCCGAACATGTTGTCGGTCACAATAACGTCAAACCATTCGGGGTTCTTCACGAACCACATGGTTATCGCGTCAACGTGAGCGTAGTCCGGCTTTATGTCCGGATATTCCTTTGCCGTTTCATAAAAGGTCCTTTCCCACAGGTCAAACGCAAAGGTAAGGACATTTGTCTTGCCGCACAGTGTGAGCTTGTTCATCTTCTTTCGCTTCCTGCAATATTCAAAGGCGAAACGTATGCACCGCTCAACGCCTTTTCTCGTATTAATCGATTCCTGCACCGCCACTTCATCAGGCGTCCCTTTCTTCAGCACGCCGCCCGCGCCCGCGTAGAGACCTTCCGTGTTTTCACGCACGACTATGAAGTCAATATGTTCAGGAGCTTTGTCTTTCAGCGGACACTCCACCCCGGGGTAAAGTTTGACCGGCCGCAGGTTAATATACTGGTCCAGTTCGAATCTGAGCCGTAAAAGAATCCCTTTCTCAAGGACCCCCGGCTTTACATCAGGATGACCGATAGCGCCGAGGTAAATCGCGTCGAATTTCTTCAGTTCGTCGATCGCCCCTTCAGGGAGCGTCTCGCCGGTCCTTAAATACCTCTCTCCGCCGAAATCAAAAGGCGTCAGATTTAATTTGAAATCAAATTCAGCCGAAGCGGCCTGTAATACCTTTAATCCTTCCGCTATGACTTCCGGCCCTGTTCCATCTCCCGCTATTACAGCTATATTGTACGTCCCTGACATTCAGCCTCCTTAAAATTTTAATATAAACAGAGATTCCCGATACTCACGGCAGAAATTATATTACCACAAAGCCCCGCGGTTTTTGTCGCTTTCAGGGAACCTTCCCTTGCTTTCATTCCAGTGAATGAGATAGCGTTCGCTTGACGAAAGGCTTATGCTTGATATACTTATGATTATTAATCTTACGGAGGTGGAAGACCCACCCAAAAGGAGGAATACGTCGATGGAGGTTTCAAGATTCCGGTCGATGTACAGGAGACATAATGAGAATGCTTATTATTGTTATGACAGGACTGTCGATGGTTCTCATCGCGTTCACTACAGTGACGGCTGCAACTAATCTCGATAAGGCGACCTTCGCAGGAGGCTGCTTCTGGTGTATGGAGCACCCGTTCGACAAGCTTCCCGGCGTAATTTCGGTCACAGCCGGCTATACCGGAGGGCATAAAAAAGACCCCACTTATGAAGAGGTATCTGCCGGAGGGACCGGGCACGCCGAGTCGGTCCGGATCGTCTTTGACCCGTCAACAGTGACCTACGAAAAGCTGCTGAACGTATTCTGGCACAATATCGATCCGACTGCTAAGGACAGGCAGTTCTGCGATACGGGACATCAGTACCGCAGCGCCATTTTTTATCACAATGAGGAACAGCGACGGTCGGCGCTGCAGTCGAAGGCGCTGCTGGAAAAGACCAAACCCTTCAGGGAGCCTGTCGCAACCGAGATTGTGCAGGCCGCGGAGTTCTACCCTGCCGAGGAATACCACCAGCATTATTACAAGAAGAACCCGGTCCGTTACAAATTTTACAGTACCACGTGCGGTCGGGACCGGCGGCTCAAAGAGCTTTGGGGTAATGAGGCGGGTCATTGAGAAAGATATTTCTTAAACCATCCGGCAGCCAGGCGCGCCGCTTCTTCCAGTGTCCCCGGCTCTTCAAACAGATGGGTTGCGCCCGGAATGATACGTAATTCTTTTTCCGCTTTAATCAGATCGTACGCCTGCTCGTTTAATTCAATGACGACATCATCATAACCGCCGACGATGAGAAGTGTCGGGGAATGAACGCGGTCCAGGACTTTTTCCGCCATATCAGGTCTCCCGCCGCGAGAGACTATAGCGTATATTTCATTGCCGGCTTCTGTGGAAGCGATAAGAGCGGCTGCCGAACCGGTGCTGGCGCCGAAATAGCCGATCTTAAGCTTTTTGGTGTCCGGTTGTTTCCTGACCCATTGTGTAGCCGACAAAAGCCGTTTTGCAAGTAAAGGAATATCGAAGCGATTTTCATAAACAAAATCCTCTTCTTTTGTCAGTAAATCAAAAAGTAAGGTGCCAAGTCCGGCATCACGCAACACCTTCGCCACAAAATTATTTCGCGGACTCAGGCGGCTGCTTCCGCTTCCATGCACGAAGATTATGATTGCCTTTGCCCCTTTCGGAATTTCCAGAATACCTTCAAGCATCAGGGAATCAGCCGGAATGCTGACGAGAGAATGATTTTTGTCGACAGTCATATGCACTCCTTTCTTTGAACTATCTTATCAGAAATTGCCTTCGAGTCAAGACGCGTTCCATGAAATTCCATGAAATTCGCGCCGGCATGGGATTGCCGACCGAAGGGATCATCGGCACAGAGTTTGAAGGAGCCAGAAGGCCTGAACCCATATCCGCCACACGTTCAAGCCGTGTGACCCTTGATTAAATTGGCGGTCCCAACGGGATTTGAACCCGTGTTTTAGCCTTGAGAGGGCCACGTCCTAGGCCTCTAGACGATGGGACCATCAAAAACAGCAATCAGCTATCAGCATTCAGCAATCAGTAAAAAATATGGAACAGATACGATCATCGGCTGAAAGCTGACCGCTGATAGCTGACAGCTAAAATGGCTGGGGAGAGAGGATTCGAACCCCTATAAACAGATCCAGAGTCTGCCGTCCTGCCGTTGGACGACTCCCCAATTTTTAACGAAATAGCGTACTTAAATATTAACATAATTGTCAATTACCTTTTCTTTGACGTCTCTTTAATCAGCGCCTGGCCGATGACGTTTTTCTGTATCTGGTTCGTGCCTTCGTATATCTGGAGGATCTTGGCGTCGCGCATCATTTTTTCAACCGGATACTCTCTCATGTAACCTGATCCGCCCATTACCTGTACGGCGTCGACGGTCACCTTCATCGCGACGTCCGTGGCGAACAGTTTAGCCATGGCCGATTCCTTCGAAACATCCTTTGCGCCGCTGTCGATATATTTCGCGACGGAATAAACGAGCGCCCTTGCAGCCTCAATATTGGTTGCCATATCGGCAAGCATGTGCTGCACCGCCTGAATACTGATCACAGGCTGCCCGAACTGTATTCTTTCCTTTGCAAACTGTGCGGCGGCGTCAAACGCGCCCTGCGCGACTCCTACCCCCTGCGCCCCCACGCCGGTCCTTGATTTGTCGAGGGTCTTCATTGCCACGATGAAACCCGTTCCCTCTTTCGAAATAATGTTCTCTTTAGGGATGCGGCAATTTTCAAATACGAGCTCCCTTGTTGAAGAAGCGCGTATTCCGAGCTTGTTTTCTTTCTTCCCGAATGTAAACCCCGGGGTGTCTTTTTCCACAATAAACGCCGACGCACCCCTCGCGCCTTTGTTTCTGTCGGTCATCGCTATTATCGTATAAATTTCAGCCTCGCCTCCGTTGGTAATCCACTGTTTGGTCCCGTTCAGAACATACTCATTGCCTTCAAGCCTGGCAGTGGTCTGAACGCCTGCGGCGTCGCTGCCCGCGCCTGCTTCGGTGAGACCGAAGGCCACAAGCCGTTTGCCGGAAGCGATGTCGGGGAGATATTTCTTCTTCTGCTCCTCCGAGCCGTAAAGGAGAATAGGATAAGTGCCGAGCGCGTTCGCCGCGTACGAAGTGGATACGCCGAGACAGGCCCTGCTTAATTCTTCAATCGCCAATGTAAGCTCAAAACCGCCTTTGCCCATGCCGCCGTATTCTTCGGGGATGTAAATGCCGAAAAAGTCCGACTGTGCCAGCGTTTTTATAATGTCCCACGGGAATTCCTCTTTTTCGTCAAGCTCCGCGCGAACAGGCAGCACCTTTTCATCCGCTATCTCACGCGCAAGGTCGCGTATCATCTGCTGGTCTTCGGTAAGAAAATAGTCCATAACAACCTCCGTAAAATATTAGCCACGAATGAACACAAATTTACACGAACTTACACCAAGGCACAGTCTTAAAGCAAAAAAATGCAACCCTTTCCCGAAATAAGATTATCTTTTAATTCGTACTCATTCGTATTTATTCGTGGCTTACTTATCACCATTTTATCAGCGCCGACGCCCATGTCAGTCCCGCGCCGAAAGACTCAAGGAGGATATAATCACCCTTTTTGATCTTTCCCTCCCTGACGACTTCATCAAGGGCTATGGGGATAGAAGCGCTTGAGGTGTTGCCGTACCTGTCAAGGTTGACCGCTACCCTGCTCATCGGCAGGTGCAGCCTCTCGGCAGTTGCCTTTATTATTCTCAGGTTCGCCTGGTGCGGGATCAGCATAGCAAGCCCGGAAGGCTTTATATTGTTTTTTTTAAGCGTATCCAGAACAAGCTTTTCGAGCGTCCTGACGGCGACCTTAAATGTCTCGTTGCCCTTCATCTTAACAAAATGCATTTTGTTTTTTAAAGTTTTTAAAGACGGAGGGTTTTGCGATCCTCCCCCGGGCAGGCATATATAATCCCACATATTGCCGTCAGAATAAAGATGAGTTGAGAGTATCCCCCTCTGCCCCGTCGTACGCTCAAGCACAACCGCCCCTGCGCCGTCTCCGAACAGCACACAGGTTGAACGGTCCTGCCAGTCAATAAATTTTGACATGACCTCGGCGCCGACAAGCAGTATTGTTTTCATGGCGCCGCTTCTTATGAAATTGTCGGCGACTGAAAGGCCGTAAAGAAAACCGCTGCAGGCCGCGTTGAGGTCAAAGGCCGCCGCGTGTTTCGCGCCGAGTTTCTTTTGCAGAAAAGACGCGGTTGAAGGCATCGGCATATCGCCGCTCATTGTCGCGACGATGATCAATTCGATATCAGCAGGCTTGACGCCCGCCGCCTGCAGGGCCTGTTTTGAAGCCTCCAGGCATAGGTCGGACGCGGCTTCGTCCTTTGCTATCCTCCGTTCTTTTATCCCGGTCCTTTCGGTTATCCATTCATCCGAAGTGTCGACTTTTTTTTCGAGGTCGAAATTGGTAAGCACCTGTTCCGGGGCGTATGAGCCGGTGCCGGTTATCCTACTTCTGTACGGCAACGGTCTCCCTCCCTGACAGTCCCTTATCAAATTCCTTTGATATGACGTCAAGTACGCCTTTGGCGTGGATATTTGCCGCGAGCTTTATCGCGTTTTTTATGGCCTTTGAGGTTGAGCGTCCATGGCTTATGATGCATGGTTTATTGATGCCCAGGAGCGGGGCCCCGCCGTATTCGGAATAATCGGTCTTCTTCTTGAAGTTCCTGAGGGCCTGCCTGAAAAACAGATAGCCGAGCCGTCCCGCCGCCCTCTCCGATATCTCCCTCTTGAGCATCTTCGCGATGGCCTCGGCAAGCCCTTCGCTGATTTTAAGCGCTATATTCCCGACAAAGCCGTCACATACCACCACGTCCGCTTCACCCGCGAATATATCTTTCCCTTCGACGTTTCCGGCAAAATTGATCTGTGAATTCCTCAGGAGCTTAAACGTCTCTCTTGTAAGCTCATTGCCTTTGGCGTCTTCCTCACCGATGCCGAGGAGCCCGATCTTAGGGTTGTCGATATTAAATATATGCCGCGCGTAAGCCTCTCCCATAACCGCGAACTGAAACAGGTGGACAGGCTTGCAGTCTACATTGGCCCCCGCGTCGATCAGGACGAAGAGGCCTTTCAGTGTGGGCATTACAGCGGCTATAGCGGGCCTTTCAATGCCCTGTATCTTTCCCAAGACATGAAGCGCCGTGGCCATTACTACACCGGAATTGCCCGCGCTTACCATGGCATCGGCCCCGTTTGATTTTACAAGGTCCACGGCCACCCTCAGGGATGAATCTTTTTTGCGCCGCAGCGCGGTAAGAGGAGACTCGTCCATCTCAACAGTCTGCGAGGCGTGTTTGATGCTTATACGTAACGCCTTGCAATTCTTTTTTTCCAACTCCGAGCTCAGCTCCGCTTCATCGCCGACAAGGACAACCGAGAGGGCGTTGTTTTCAAGAAGCGCCTCTACCGCCCCTTCGACGGTCGTGGCAGGGGCGTAATCTCCGCCCATAGCATCGAGCGCTATCCTCATACTGATTCTTTTTCCACTACCTCAAGTATCTTTTTACCGTTATAGCTCCCGCAGCTCATGCACACCCTGTGCGGCAGCCTGGGTTCCCGGCATTCAGGGCAGACAGAGACGCCGGGCAACTGGATCTTCCAGTTTGCGCGCCTTTTGTCCCTCCTGGCTTTTGAGTGTCGTGACGTTGGATTCGGCATAATTACTCCTTTCAGTCTTTCAATAGTTCCTTGAACTTTTCGAGCGGAGCGAGCCTGGGATCAATTTCCTCTTTCCTGCAACCGCATGGACCCTCGTTCAAATCCTTCCCGCAGAAGGGACACAGTCCCGGGCAATCATCCCGGCACAGGGGTTTCATGGGAACAGCAAGGAGGACCTGCTCCTTTACCAGCTCCGTAACGTCCAATTCATCATCGGTATAAAAACCGAGGTCTAAGTCCTTATTCGTTAATTCCTGCTCCTTCCCTCCGCCTGGTTCCTCAGCAGGGAGATACTCCTCTCTGAAGGTCAGGTCCAGCGGCAATAATGAGTCCTTTAAACAGCGGCTGCATTTAACAGTTACGGAGGTCCTTACAGCGCCTTCAACCAGGAGTCTTTTCCCGAACCTGAATATTTTAATCAGGACATGAGCGATGCCCGGTCCTGTATGATCATTTATTACTACCGGCAGGTCCGCTTCCTGCAGCAGGCCTTCTTCAGGAATATCGGGAACGCGTATTTTCATATCAGAATCCCTTGAATTAACGTAGCTTATCATTATACGGAGTGGTCCGGTTACTTGTCAAATGAAGTA
Organism: Nitrospiraceae bacterium; assembly: GCA_003599505.1. Lineage (GTDB taxonomy): Bacteria > Nitrospirota > Thermodesulfovibrionia > UBA6902 > UBA6902 > SURF-23. The sequence goes on from QZKO01000044.1 coordinate 17,501, forward strand.
CGGCGCCTTTTTGATATAATGAAACCAGGGAGGCGCTTCATACAATATGATAAATTTTTTCAACCCTGCCGTGAAGTTGATGGACCGTCTCAGGTACCCCAGGAAGATGGCCGTCATTGCCTTTGTATTCTCGGTCCCTCTCCTCTTGTTTATGTACCTTCTTATCACCGAAATAAACGCGGACATCCATTTCGCCGAAAAAGAAAAGCTCGGCGCAAAATACAATGAGGCCGTGATGAGATTTGTGCGGGACGTACAGCAGCACCGGGGGATGTCCAATGCCTTCCTGACCGGAGACGCCTCTTTCAGGGCAAAGATTATCGAAAAGCAGTCGCACGTGGATAATGATATCAAAGCCGTCTTTGAGCTCGATAAAAAATACGGGTCCTGGGTCCCCATAATTGATGAGTGGAATGATATAGCGGAAAAATGGCGCATCCTCGGCAGCCGGGTATTTGCCCTGCGGGCGGAAGACAGCTTCAGCCGGCATACTTCACTTATTGACGACATTTTAACGCTGATGGTCCGTATTGCGGACATCTCAAATCTGACCCTCGACCCGGCCATTGAGAGTCATTACCTGATGGACACGGCGGTGAACAAGCTCCCTCTGGCGGGTGAATACTCAGGCGAGATCAGGGGGTTCGGATTGGCCTCAATCGTGTCCCGAAAGATCTCACCTGAGGAAAAGGCCCGTCTGACCATTTTGTCGAGTCTTGGCAGATTGACAATGCAGAAGGTCGACAGCAACATGCAGAAGGTCTTTCAGAAAGACCCTGACATAATTGCCGTGACAGGAGACCGCCTCAGAGAATCAGGCCTCAGGATATACGGGGCGCTTGATCTGCTCGAAAACAGGGTCATCAACGCGAAGGCGATAAATATCAGACCTTCCGAATACTTTGAGGCCTTTTCCAGGGCGGACGACGCTATCCTGAAATTGCACGAGGGCGTTACGTCCGCCCTGAATACTGTGCTGGAGAAGCGCATAAACGGTCTGACGTGGAAGAGAAACCTGATTGAATCGACCGCAATACTTTCTTTCCTGGTCACCTTCTATCTTTTTATGGGAAGCTACCTTTCGGTAACCGGTTCACTCTCAGGACTGACACGGGCGTCAAAGCGTATCGGCGGCGGAGACATGGATGTGAAAGTCTCCCTTAAGGCAAAAGATGAAATGGAGGAACTGGCTGACAGCTTTAATGATATGGCAAAGAAGCTTTCTCAGGTGATGGGAGAAATAAAGCGTTCCAACGCAGAGCTTGAGCACTTCGCCTATTTAGCTTCTCATGACCTTAAGTCCCCGCTTCTGGCGATAGGAAGCGATCTCAAGCTCTTTCAGCGGCGATATAAAGGAAAGCTGGACGCGGAAGCGGACCTCTTTATTTCGGACGCGATAAAGAGCACGCTCCGCATGGAGCGGCTTATCAGCGACCTGCTGACTTATTCGAGGGTGGGGACGCGCGGAAGTCCGTTTGAGCGGACGGATTGTTCCGAGGCGCTGGATGCCGCGATCTCAAATCTCAAGGTCGCCGTCGAAGACAGCGGCGCTGAAATAACTCACGATGCGCTGCCCGAAGTGACAGCCGACTCCATTCAGATTGTCCAGTTGTTCCAGAACCTGATAGGGAACGCCATCAGGTTTCACGGCGAGGCGCCTCCGCGCGTTCACATATCCGCCGCGCTCAGGGACAGGGAATGGGTCTTCTCAGTCATAGACAACGGGATCGGCATTCATCCTGAGCACACAGAGAAAATCTTTGAAATATTCCATCGCGCCCATGGAGAAAAATACGACGGCACAGGGATGGGACTTGCGATCTGCAAGAAAATCGCGGAGCGCCACGGCGGGCGCATATGGGTGGAGTCGGAGCCGGGCAAAGGGTCGACCTTTTATTTCACCTTGCCGGTCATGGATAAAGGTAAGGCAGAAAGGCCTGTCCATGACTAAGAGGGATCGGGGCTTGAAAATGTCCTTGCCCCCTCTCCTTTTCCACTTTCAAGCCCTGACCCCTTGCCTTCCCTGACGGCTACCATGCCGGCTTGAGAGGAATAGCAGCGAAAACCGCGTTCCACACTTTGAGGAAGCGTTCCACGGCTGTGTCCTTCCCGAGTTGCGCAGGGTCATACAGGTTGACATTGTGGTGCGTGCTGCCGACTCTCACGTCGAGTTGGAGGGCAGGCTTGTGAATGGCGAGGACCTTCGGCTCGAGTTTCGGGGGAAGCTCGAAGAAGTGTTCACTTGTGGCCGCCTTTCGGATTGCTTCGATCGCCGCATCATTTAAATCAAAACGCGCCATCAAGCTTCCGCCAGGATTGCCCATATAGAGCACTGTGAGTGACACGCGCCCCTCCGGTGTCATCGTGAGCACCCACGATTCGCCGTATGGCCCAGCATTGCTCATGAAAGCGGTCACGACGACCAGCGGCTTTTCTTGAGCAGTAGCCACCCCGAGGCCAAGCGTCAGAAGAGTGGCAATCATGGCGAACTGAAATAGTTGCTTCATTCTTGTGGTCCTTTTCAACTTTGCCAGGCCGTCTAACGAGTCTATACTATGCAGTAGGAACGGTAAAAAGAACCCGGAATTAGCTGATAGAAAATTATAAACTTCCCTGTGGCCGTTTGTCACGAAAAAAATACAAAAGGAGGACAGGCATGAAGTACCGGACGTGCAGGAAGCACCAGGACAATAAGAGGCTGATAGCGGGGAAGAAGGTGGCCGGGATATATCCGGCAAAAGAGGGTAACTTTGGGGACGTACGTTCTTACGATGCTTATTTTTCTGACTTTTTGTCATAGCGCCGCAATGCACTCTGAGAACCAACGTCCCTAAAGTCTCTTCATGATAATATCCGCGCCAGGCAGCTCAGGCGTACATTAATCGACCTCTGGGCTGCGGTATCGGTCGTTTCAATTCCTTTGCCGTCTCAATCCATTCCTGTATGATAATCTCAACGTTCGAGAGGGCTTCCTGATACGTCTTACCATCAGCCATACAGCCGGGCAATTCCGGCACCTCTGCGATATATGCCCGATCCTCAGCACTCCAATAAATTACTATCTCGTATCTACTTTTCACCTTTCTCCTCTAACTGCAATTTATATTTTACCATGAGATTTCGCACCTGCTTAACCTGATACTGTTTTGCCTTTGAGCCTTTGGGCTGCAGGTTCAGGATTTCTTCGATACCATCTCTTGTAAAAATATGATGATCGCCCCGAATCCGCTCATTAAAACCGAACTTTTTCAATAAGTGACAAAGTTCTGAAAAAGAAATATCTGCATCCGATGCTCCACGAAGTATTTTTAACAGTAATTTATCATACTTACCCATTTTATTTTAAGATCGTGCGGTTAATCAGCATATGTTGATAAGAACCAGTCTTACTTTAAAAAAAGATTATTGAAAAAGCAATAAAAAAATACTATGGGATGAAACGTACAATTTCGACCTTCTTCCATGCCGGAAGAAAAGACATTTACTAACCTTCTACGACACTATCTTCAAACTTATATCCGCCGCAGGAGCTGAATGCGTGAGGGCGCCGACGGATATCAGGTCTACGCCTGTTTCCGCGATTGAACGGACGTTTTCGAGAGTCACGTTTCCCGACGCTTCAATTACGACACCGGAATTTCTCCGCCTGATGACGCTCACGGCCTTCTTCATCTCGTCGACACTCATATTATCGAGCATGATAATATCCGCGCCGGCAGAGAGCGCTTCTTTGACCCCGGCAATATTTCTAACCTCTACCTCGATTTTCAATAAATGATGCGCTTTTGAACGCGCTGCCTTTACCGCCTTCCCAACCCCTTCTGCCGCCGCGATATGATTGTCCTTGATGAGGACGCCGTCGAAGAGACCATAACGGTGATTGCGCCCGCCCCCGGTCCTCACCGCGTACTTGTCAAAGTACCTGAGTCCGGGGACCGTCTTTCTTGTGTCGACGATTTTCGTGCTGAAACCTTTTACGCTCTTAACATAATTGCCGGTAAGAGACGCTATCCCGGAAAGTCTCTGAAGGAGATTAAGTGCGGTCCTTTCGGCCATAAGCAGATTCGCAGTATTGCCGGTGAGTCTCGCGATAATGTCTCCCGCCTTTACCCTGCCGCCTTCTTTCTTGAGCGCCCTGAATTTAATTTTACTGTCCGTCAGATGAAAAACCCTTTCCACAAAAGGGAGCCCGGCAAGGACAAAATCACTTTTTGCGATGATAACAGCGCGGGAAATATGGTTTTCAGGGATGAGAGAAGACGTAGTTACATCGCCGCTGCCGATGTCTTCGTGTAAAGCATTGAGAAGGATGTTGTCTATAACATTTGAGCTATTCATTGTATATCATTTGAAACACAGAGTCACAGAGGCATGGAGAAAGATATTGTAAATTGAAGATTGGAAATTTAAAATTTAAAATTTACAACTTCCAATTTCCAATTTCAAACTCTCCGTGTCTCTGTGTTTTATATTTACTTTTTCATCAACAATTTCACCAGCCCGTACACTCCCCCGAGCGCCGCACCGAAGGCAAGGGCCGAGCGCCAGTCCAGGACCGTTTTTACGTTGCCTTCGACATTCCCGGCGATCATGATTAAAGAAGAGACATTTTCCGCCTTTATATTATTGGCCGCCATAACGCCGACATTGCTTTTACTGACTTCGTCAATACTGTCTCCCGCAATTGTTACAAGAGAACAGGATGAGTTCAATGAGGAATTCCCGGAAACGGAGACCATGTTGACGCTGTTTCTCATATTTAACGCCTCAGCCTTCACAACGCCCGCCGCGCTTTGAGTAACATCGACCTTCTCCCCGTCGACTGTAAGGGCGCACACCTGCTGCATCTCAACATGTCCTCCCTCTACTGTGCGGAGTGAACTCTTTTTTATGTTAATAAATTCCCCTTCTACTACCCGGGCCTCTCCTTCTTCCAGGACAACTGTTTCCTTACTCATCGGACTTCCTCCATTGATCAAGTTTATCAATATTGTTCTGAATGGATTTCAGCTTCTCCATATATTCATCATACTTCAATTTGTTTTCCTCTACCACCGCCGGAGGGGCCTTCCTCACAAAATTTTCGTTCGAAAGTTTTTTCCCGACAAATTGAATCTCCTCTTCGACTTTCCCCTTCTCTTTGGTCAGCCTTATGATTTCAGCGTCTATATCAAACAGTCCCTCAAGCGGGATGAATATCTCCATGTCGGGCCTGACCGCGGAGGCCGAGTTTTTCGGATGATGCACCTCTCTGCCTATTCTTACATCTTTTGTCCGCGCTAATTTCCCGATATAAGCGACATTTTCGTTCAGGATATCCTCAGCGTTATTTGACGCCTTTATCAGGGCCTGAAGCTCAAGAGACGGAGACAGGTTCAGTTCTCCCCTGATGTTCCTGATCCCGGTCACGGCATCCATAACGACGTTCATTTTCCTCTCGGCCTCCCTGTCCTCTGTCCCCTCCCCGGAAGAAGGGTATTTACGTATGCAGAGACTTTCCGTTTCTTTCCCGCGCGGCAACTGCTGCCATATCTCTTCCGTGATGAAAGGCATGACAGGATGGAGGAGCGCGAGTGATACTTCGAAGACGTGCACTAAAGTGCTGACGGCTATTTTCTTCGACTCCTGGTCCTCCCCGTACAATTCGGGTTTTATCATCTCGACATACCAGTCGCACAGCTCATGCCATATAAACTGGTATAACGCGCCCGCGGCGTCATTGAACCTGTACTCTTCGAGTGACTTGCCGACTTCCGGAATTACAGATGAAAGGCGGCTCATTATCCACCTGTCCGCCAGGGTGGGGGCGGTCCGTAAATCGCCCTTATATATTTTCCGTACGGGCACAATCTCCGTTTCCTCTTTTACATTCATTGATATAAATCTCGCCACATTCCATATCTTGTTCAGGAAATGCCTGTAACCCTCGACCCTCTGCTCGGAGAATTTGATGTCCCTCCCCTGCGCTGCATAAGCGGCAAGAGTAAACCTGAAGGCGTCCGTGCCGTATTTTTCCGTCATCTTCAGAGGGTCTACGACGTTGCCTTTTGACTTGCTCATCTTCTGGCCCTCCGCGTCCCTTATCAAGGCATGTATGTAAACGTGCCTGAACGGTTCTTCTTTCATGAACTTCAACCCCATCATCATCATGCGGGCCACCCAGAAAAACAGGATGTCAAAGCCTGTTATGAGTACGCTCGTGGGGTAAAACGTCTTCAGGTCGTCAGTGTCATCAGGCCACCCGAGCGTGGAAAAAGGCCAGAGCGCCGATGAGAACCATGTGTCAAGGACGTCATCGTCCTGGACCGGCGCGGCGCTGCCGCATTTGCATTCAGCCGGGGTTTCTCTTGATACGATTATCTCTTCGCAATCCCTGCAATACCAGACAGGGATCCTGTGCCCCCACCATATCTGCCGGGATATGCACCAGTCTTTGATGTTCTCCATCCAGTCAAAGTAGCTGTTCTCCCATCCGGACGGGATGATCTTCACCTGTCCTTCTTTTACTGCCCTGATCGCCTCTTCGGCAAGGGGGGCGATTTTTACAAACCACTGCTTTGAAAGATACGGCTCGACAATTGTCTTGCACCTGTAACAGTGGCCGACCGCCATCGCGTGGTCAGTGACCTTTTCAAGCCGGCCGATGTCTTCGAGGTCCTTCAGCACGTTCTTCCTGCATTCAAACCTGTCCTGTCCCTTGTATGGGCCTGCCTCTTCCGACATCCTTCCTTCACCGGTCAGTATATTAATGAAAGGAAGATTATGCCTCTTCCCTATTTCAAAGTCATTCGGGTCATGCGCCGGCGTTACCTTGACGGCCCCTGTTCCGAAAGATGAATCGACAAAATCATCCGCTATAACCGGAATGTCCCTGTTGATTACCGGCAGCCTCACCTTTTTGCCTATCAGATGCCTGTATCTTTCGTCTTCGGGATTTACGGCGACCGCGGTATCGCCGAGATATGTTTCAGGCCTTGTTGTGGCGACCGTAATATGGCCCTCCTGGTCCGTGAAATTATATTTTATGTAATAAAGCTTGCCCTGCTTGTCTTCGTGCTCCACCTCAAGATCGGACAACGCGGTGTGGCATCTCGGACACCAGTTGATAAGATATTCCCCCCTGTATATCAGCCCTTCTTCATAAAGCCTGACAAATACTTCCCTCACCGCACGCGACAGCCCTTCATCAAGGGTAAACCTTTCCCGGCTCCAGTCACAGGAAGCCCCCATCACCTTCAACTGGTTTATGATCGTGCCGCCGTAGAGCTTCTTCCATTCCCATACCTTCTCAATAAACTTTTCCCTTCCGAGTTTGTGCCGGTCCGTGCCCTGTCTCTGAAGCTCCTTCTCAACAACGTTCTGTGTCGCGATCCCGGCATGGTCTGTCCCCGGCAGCCACAGGGTGTTGAACCCCGACATCCTCTTCCAGCGGATCATGATATCCTGAAGGGTAATATCGAGCGCGTGACCGATGTGCAGGGAGCCTGTAACGTTAGGAGGAGGGATGACTATGCAGTAGGCCGGCTTGTCGCTTTTTGACGCCGCCCTGAAGTAATCTTTCTCAATCCAGAAGTCGTACCACTTCTTTTCTATGTCTTTCGGCTCGTACCGTTTTTCAAGCATGTGCGGTCTTATCTCCTGTAAACTCTCTCTGAATTCCCTTCTTCAACCCCATCGCCTATGGCCTCTCGCCCCTTGCCTTTATTTCAAGAGATAATTTTGACATTTTACGAATGGTTATTTCAATGATGCGGAATCTATTGGGAATATCCGGATGAATGCAGGGGCGACCCGGCGGGTCGCCCCTACATGTTTTCCCCCAGCTTCTTTTTCATCTCGAATAACTTATTGAGGGCCTCGATAGGGGTCATGCTCATTACGTCAAGCCCGAGGAGCTCTTTCAGCACCGGGTCCGCCTGTGTCGTAAAGAGGTCGAGCTGTCCGGCCTTTGCGGCCCCAGGTACCGGGGCGGAAGTATACGCGATCTTCGGCGTCCCGATCTCGTTGAGCTCCGACTTTTCAAGGTTGGACAATATCTCTTTTGCCCTCTCGATTGTTGAAGACGGAAGCCCGGCGAGCCGCGCGACCTGTATGCCGTAACTTTTGTCCGCGCCGCCTTCTTCTATCCTCCTGAGGAAAATTATCTCGTCGCCCCACTCTTTCACGGCAACGTTTAAATTTTTTATGCCGTCAAGTATAAGCGACAGCTCCGTGAGCTCATGGTAATGGGTCGCAAAGAGCGTCCTCGCCTTTAATTCTTTAGATATATACTCCACTACCGCCCATGCGATGCTTATGCCGTCAAAGGTGCTTGTGCCCCTGCCGACCTCGTCAAGCAGAATAAGGCTCCTGTTTGTAGCGTTGTTCAGGATATTGGCGGTCTCTATCATTTCGACCATGAAGGTGCTCTGCCCTTTTGTTATCACGTCAGAGGCCCCTATTCTCGTGAATATCCTGTCCACGATGCCGACCCTCGCTTCTTTCGCCGGGACGAAACTCCCGGTCTGCGCCATCAGGACAATGAGAGCGACCTGTCTCATGTAGGTCGACTTGCCTGCCATATTGGGTCCGGTGATTATCGATATGCTGCTGCTGCCTGAATCTATCAAAGTATCATTCGGGATAAATTTGTCCCCTGATGATAATCTTTCAATTACAGGATGCCTGCCTTCGATAATCTGTATTATGTCCCCATCGTCAACAAGCGGCCGTTCGTAATTGTTTTTCTTTGCGACAAAAGCGAGGCTGTGAAGGGCGTCAAGCCCGGCAATCGCCGACGCCGTCCCCTGCAGCTTCTCCGTGTCCGAGGCTATAGTATTTCTTACCTGAAGGAAGATATCGTACTCAAGGTTTTTCAGCCGCTCTTCCGCCCCGAGCACCTTCGCTTCATAATCTTTCAGCTCAGGGGTTATAAACCGCTCGCCGTTGACAAGTGTCTGCTTCCTGATATAGTCATCCGGGACCTGCGGGAGATTTGCCTTTGTTATTTCTATGTAATACCCGAAGACCCTGTTATAACCAACCTTCAGCGACGATATCCCGGTCCTCTCCCTCTCTTTTGCCTGGAGGCCGGCGATAAAATCCCTGCCGCTGCTGCTTATACCGCGGAGCTCGTCAATTTCAGGATGGAAACCCTTCCGTATCATGCCGCCTTCTTTGAGGGTGAACGGCGGGTCATCGGCAATGGCATTTTCAATGAGTGATTTCACTTCTTCAAGCGCGTCAATATTATCCGACAAGTCCTGTATTGTCCTGTTGTCATATTCCAGCAGAACGGCTTTTAACTCCGGCAGTGTTTTCAGCGAATTTTTCAATGCCAGGAGGTCTCTCGCGTTGGCAGTCCCGCCGCCGATACGCGAGGCCAGGCGCTCGACATCGGTTATGCCCTTCAGACAGGTCTGGACCTTTGAAAGCCCCTCGGCATCGCCCATTAGCGCGCTTACCGCGTCATGCCTCTCTCCGATCTCTTCAGGGTCGAGCAGCGGATTAAGGAGCCAGCTCCGGAGGAGTCTTCCTCCCATCGGGGTAAGTGTTTCATCCATTACCCAGAGCAGGCTTCCCTCCACCTCGCCGCTCCGCATGTTCCGGGCAATTTCGAGGTTCCTGAGGGTCGCGGCGTCAAGCAGCATGCGCGATTCGCGTCTCAGTACGGTTATCTTTTTAAATGAAAGCGCGTCCTTCTGTGTCTCCTCAAGATAATTAAGGAGCGCGCCCGCGGCGGAGACCGCGACTATCATGCCTTCACAGCCGTAGCCTTCAAGGGAGGAGACCCTGAAATGCTTTATCAGCTTCCTGTACGCCTCGATGTAATCGAAATACCAGTCGTCGTAACCTGTGAGATAATAGTCGCCCAGCTTGTCCGTGACGGCGGAGTTGTTTTTGAAGCTGAACGGATGGAGTATCTCTTTCGGCTGGAACCTGTTTATCTCGTCTTCAAGGCTGTTGCAAGTTTCATAGATCAGGAACTCCCCTGTCGTAATGTCCGCGACAGCGAGGCCGTAGATATTTTCCTTCTGGAAAAACCCGAGTATATAATTATTTTCCTTCGGGTTGTCGGGGAGGAAAGTCCCGGGGGTGACCACCTTCACGACTTCCCTTCTTACTATGCCCTTTGCCTCTTTCGGGTCCTCCACCTGCTCGCAGACCGCCACTTTGTAACCTGCCTTCACGAGTTTCGCGATATACGTCTCGGAAGTGAAATGGGGAACGCCGCACATGGGGACCGGGTCTTCTTTACTCCTGTCCCTCGATGTAAGCGTTATCTGGAGGGCCTTTGAGGCGACAACCGCGTCCTGCCCGAACATCTCGTAAAAATCCCCGAGGCGGAAAAAGACAATAGCGTCCGGATGGTTCCGCTTGATATCGTGGTACTGCTTCATTAAAGGGGTAAGCTCGGACATAAGATTTAATGTAGGGGCGAGGCGCCGCCTCACCCCTACAACGGGAATTAAAAACTATAACATAACGGAGAAATGATAGAAAAGAGGGAATGATAATATGCTCACAGCTATAAGCCAACGGTTATCAGCTTTTAATGATATGCAACTTATCCCTTGCCGGTTAACTAAAAAACAATCTGGCCCCTGATTTCACCTCCGGGATTGGTAGCTGTGTGTATATTAAAATAGAGCTGGTTGGTGATCAGGGCATCGAACTGGGCCTGCGTCAGGACCGTGCCCGCCGGAATCAACCACACGCCTTGCGTCACGCCCGCCCCGCCGGTAAGGAATATTTCGATACCACCGTTTACGCCGGCCGGGCCGAGGTGAATGTGCGCGGCTATAGCGTTGCTTGTGAGACCTGAAAAACTCACGCTTCCACTGACGGCCCTTGTGACGAGATTCACGGTCAGATTCCCCGTGCCGCTTCCTGCAGTCGCTACCGGCGGAACTTCCTGCGTCCCGCTCAGCGGCACACTGGTAGTAAAGCCGCTGCCGTAAATGAGCTGCCCTCTTATTTCACCTGCGGGATTATTCACCGTATGCACGTTGAAATACAACTGGTTGCTGATCAGGGCATCGAACTGGACCTGCGTCAGTATCGTGCCTGCCGGCACCAGCCACACGCCTTGCGTCACGCCCGCCCCGTCGATAAGCCCTACTTGAACAGGCCCGTTTATACCTGCGGGCGCCAGATGAATATGCGCAAAAGTGGCATTGCTTGTGAGACCTGAAAAGCTTACACTTCCGCTGATAGCTCTTGTTACGAGGTCCACATTAAGCGCTCCGGCGCCGCTTCCCGTCGTCTGGACAGGGGGCACTTCCTGCGCGCCTGTCAGGTTTGTCAGCAGGGTAACCAGATTCCCCTGGGCCTGGACCTGGATAAAATCGAGGGCCTGCGCCTCTGTGCCGTCATGACATACAGAACATGCGGGGCCGATCCCTCCGGCAAAATTAACGCCGTGACATGTAGTGCAACTGTCTCTGAAAACGCTCCCATAACTTCCATGGAAGTGGACCGGGTCGCCTGTCCCGTCGTGCCATGCCTCTCCCGGATGGCCGACGTTGCCGCCGGGACCGTCATGACATGAGAAGCAGCTTATCCGCGATATTCCCCCGTCAAGGTCCGCGCCGTGACAGGAGATACAGGAGCTCGTATCAAATGATGCCGAAACAGGCTGTCCGCCGGCGGCGAGGACTGCGATATAATCGGATATTTCCTGAATGTCGGCCTGACTCAGATCGCTCTGTCCTCTCATCAGAGGGACCGAACTAATAGCGGACGTAATCAAAGCCGGTGTTTCCGACAAAATAGAAGTCCCGATCCTGCCGGTTGCGTCACTGTCGTGACAGATGGCGCACCGGCTTGAAAAAAGGACCGCGCCCCTCGAATCTGATTGAATGCGTTTGACACTGAAAGCATGAAAATTATCCCTGCCGATTGAAAGAGGGTTCGACCATCCGTCCCGATGGCGTCCCGAAGCGGAATCAAAATTTGCGTCAGGGTTCTCTTTGCCGCAGGCGGCCATTGCCGCCGCGAAGAATATAGAAAACAGGAACAGATATCCGAATGTCCTTATCTGTGACATGCCCTGCACCTTTCATTATTCTTCCGTCCGTGGCACTTGAAGCACAAAGCCGGGTTTATCCTGCCGTCTATCATGTGCTGGTTGAGATAGTCGCCGCGGTGGGGCAGAAAGCGTTCCGGCGCATCCTTATATTTGTCGCTCGGCTTGATCTCTTCCTTGTTCGCGTGGCAGTCGCTGCAGAACGATTCCCTGTGACAGAGATAGCAGGCCTGCTGTCGCTGGGCCGCAAATATCCTGTGCGTAGCGCTGAAATCCGCGGTATGTTCCATGGCCGCGTACTCATCAGTATGACACTGGCTGCAAGCGGGTTTTTCGACAGCGACAGGATGTACTTTTCCCATGCTCCTGCCGCCCGCGCAATTATAAACAACCGTTGAGACGGCCGTTACCAGTAAAACCGTCAGCGCTCTGATAAAGTATCTCTTCATATTACACCCCCGTCTTCCGGTCTCCGAACCGGTAAAGGAGTTTAAGGAACAGCTTCAGCTCATCGTCAAAAAAAGGGTTGCGGCCGTACTCCAGGTCCGCCGCAACCCTCACGTTTTCTGAGAGATCGTAGCCGGCGGCAACCACAGCGGCATAGGCGTTTTTCACGTCATTTATCTTTTTGTCGTACGAAACATCAAAAAGATCGACAGTAACGCCGGTCTTCCCGAAACTCTTGTATCCGTAGGCCCTGTACTCGGTATACTTCTTATCGTCCGCTTCGCCGCTCATACGGTAAACCGAGAGGCCCGCGCCCCCGGAACCCGCAACAGACCACGCAAGCCGCCCTCCGTAATAATCCGCGTTTCCCGCGATATCGTAATTGAAATTTTTATACCGGGCCGCGATCAGAAGATTATCGTCGACAGAGTATGAAGCCTCCCCTCCGAGCGCTATAACCTCGTCGTTAAGGTCGATGGTGTCCTGAAAAACAAACGCGTTCGTCGTGGGTGAAGTGAAGTACCGCCTGTAATCCGCCCAATAGATCTCCGGCGTGATCCTGAATTTTTCAAAGGGACCGAGCGCGACAAAGTATGAATGCTCCATCATGCCGGACTCGCGGATATTATAGGACGACCTGCCGAGTATATTTATTTTTTCCACCGGAAAAAGCGATATGTCGAGGCCTCCCTCTTCCCTGAAATCATCATTTTCATTTCTCTCCTTCAGGTACGACAGGCCGGCGCGATAAAGCCCCCCCGTCTCATGGGTAAGCCTGGCTCCATAAACAAGATCACCATCCCGCCTGTCAAAGTCCGTCTCTACAGGGACTCCCCCGAACGCGGCTACCCCGAATCCGCCCTTCAGGTCGGTCCGTTTGTAAACCCCGTCAATCTGCTCAAGGGCCACGCCCTCGGACACAAACAGCCTGCCGAGGTTCACTACGTCATTGTCTGTTTTTCGCCTGAAGCTGAGATACGCGTATTGCAGATCGCTGTTGAGCTTCTTTGAGAAGCCTTCTTCTTCATTGCCTTTGTAGCGCGCCCAACCGCCGAAATGGAAAGAGACTTCTTCTCTTCCGGGGTCCTCCGCAATAAATTCGAGATACTCGAATACCGGCGAGATGGTTTTCGAATTTACCGTCTCTTCTGACCGGAAGTAGGTTTTTGACTCCCCGTCCAGGGTCAGGGCAGGAGATCGGGCCGGAAGGATAAGCAATACAATAACTGCCGCTAATAGCAAAACTTTCATTTTTCTTTTTGGTCTTTTCCGCGTCCGTCCTTTTTATTCTGCTGGCGGACAGCGATGCGTTTTAAAAAAACATTATCACAAATCCCTGACTTGTCAAGTAGGTCCCTGGGGTTCAAACCAGATGATTAAGCTGTAACCAGGCAAAATAAAAAAGGGGGAGCGTGGGCTCCCCCTTTTTTATTTTGGATAAAAGGCGATAATTTGACTAATGAAGCGTCCTTACAAATTCTTTATATTCCGCCGGAGGGTCTATAATCTCCAGACCGACATTGCTTGCCGGGTCTTCCGGAGAGTTGTCAACCGCCCATTTTACATTACAGTTAAGATTTATTATTTTCCCGCTGTTAAGCTCAAGCTCCAGATCGACTTCCGATCCGGGTATATACTCACTATTCTTAGCAGGCGCGGTAATCATATTGATCCCGGTCTCGGAAAGGTTCTCAATAAAGACCGAACAGTTTTCCGTGCATGAGATACGCTCCGCTTTCAGGTTCACGGTTATTCTCGCTTCACGTCTTCTTTCCATATGACTCCTTTCTTTTTAAACAATTTCAAAAAGATGTGTGAGTATATCAGAACAGGTTTAAAAAAAGGAATATTTTTTCCGGTCATACACGGATCCGGAACGCTGGAGCAATCATTCAGCCTTGTTGACATGCTCTGCTCTCAATGTCTAAAATAATTAAAAGTGCCCCGGAGGATAACGATGCCTATCTATGAATATGTATGCCTGAAATGCAATAACAAATTTTCTCTCCTGCAGAGCTTGTCCCCTGCAGAAAAAAATTCCGAATGCCCCAGATGCGCCTCAAGAGAAGTAAAAAAAATAGTCTCTTCCTTCTGCTGCTCTTCAGGCAGCAGCGGTCCGCCTTCCCTCCCTTCATCAGGTTTCGGCGGCGGCGGGGGCTGAGGGGTATCCCACTGCTGAGCAGTTAGCTCAGCGACAGCGCCCTCTTGTCACGTGTTACTGTTCCTGTTGCGCGTCATTGAACGGGTTTTGTATGGCATCTCCCGCATTCTTTTAATGGAAACGCGACCTTGCCGTGGCATACTCCGCAGTATTCGCCGCTGTAGATATGAATCATTGTATATTTTGTCGCCCCCCTTTTCACCTGGAAAATATCGGGATGGCAGATCTCGCAGCCGTTCCATGAGACGTGTTTATTATGGGAGAATATCACGTCCGACATCCATGAACCTTTCGATTCAATGGAAAAGTCGTCTCTTGCTTTCAAAGGAGATCTCTTGATGGATATGCCCTCAAGTGAATCAACGGGCTTGATGAGCCCTTTAGCCTCTGCCTCTTCCCAGTCTATCCCGCTGCCGAGCCCTTTTTGGGGCAGTTTTTTTGTAAACGTCTTAAAGTCATGCTCCTTCTCAACCTTCATCCTGTAAGAATGACATCTTCCGCATCTCCTGTCTTCTTCCCCCGCGGTCCTGTCCGCGCACGCGGCAAAAATAATTTTATTATTGAAGACCCTTTTGCCGTCATGACACGCGCCGCAATAAAGGCCCTTCGTATTGAAATCCGCGTTTATTTCCGTCCCTTCCGCCTCCATGGCGAACCCGATATCAACATGGCAAAGCCTGCATGTAAACATCGCCCTGTGAAGCCAGTGCTCAAACACCACCGGGGCCAGTCCGGCGTCATCGGAATAGTTGTTGATTATCACCTTCCCGTAGTCTTGCGGCGAGGTCATCTTCCCGGCCGTTGAAATATCAGGGACAATGAATATCAAACAGAGCATTAACAGTAATTTCATAAACAAGCTCATTTCCTTATAACAAACCGCTTTCATTGCTCTGTAGTTTAGCACAGATAAAACCGCGGCGGCTTATATCAGAGCAAACTCTTCACCTTTGCCGCAATCGCCTTTGCGGATATCTCCTCATAATCAAGAAGCTCCTGCGGTTTTCCGCTCCTGGGCATCTTCCTGACAGCCAATGAATAAACAGGGACGGGACATCCCGGAAGCGCGCTCCTTACCGCTTCGCCGATGCCGCCTTCCGCATAGTGGTCTTCAACCGTGATTATCGCTCTTGTATCTTTTGCCGCTTTCCCGAGTGTTGCCGCATCAATTGGTTTAATGCTGTAAAGGTCCATTACCCGGATAAAGATATTTTCCTTTTTCAACGCCTCATAAGCCTGCAGCGCCTCATGAAGCGTAACGCCGGCAGCGACAACGGTTACGACATCTTCTTTGCTTTCCCTTAACACCTTGCTGCCGCCGATATGAAATTTCTCATCATTCCCGTAAATAAACGGCGTCTCCATCCTTGTAGTACGGATATAAGAAATACCCCTGTGCGCCGCCATTTCCTCAACCAGTTTTTCCGTTGATACGGCGTCGGCGGGATAAAGCACAACGCAGTCGAGGACCGCCCTGAACATGGCGATATCCTCAAGCCCCATCTGCGAAGGACCGTCTTCGCCGATTGACACCCCCGCGTGAGAGCCGCAGAATTTTATATTCGCGCCTGAATACCGGCCCATCCGTATCTGGTCATACGCGCGGGTCAGAAAAGCGGCAAAGGTGGAAACGAAAGGGACCTTCCCCCTCGTTGAAAGACCGAGCGCCGCGCCGACCATATTCTGTTCCGCGATATACATTTCGAAAAACCTTTCCGGATACGCGTCCCTGAATATCTCGGAATAAGTGGAGTTGCTTACTTCCGCGTCAAGCACAACCATGTCGGGAAACGAGGGGAATATCCGTTTCAATGCCCTGCCGTACGCCTTCCTCGCGGCAACAGGTTTACCATGGTCATAGGACATATCTTCCATCGTCACGGCAGATTTTTTTTCGGGAGCAAGGTCTTCAGGAGGGGCTATTTCTCCGCGGACCGCTTTATCGATCTCACCTAATTCCGCGAGAGCTCCCGGAAGCTCGCCTTTTGCTACCGCCTTGCCGTGCAGACCGTTTTTGTGCTCAAGGAAAGAGACGCCCTTGCCCTTTACCGTCTTCGCGATGATCATGCACGGTTTGTCCCTCATCGTAAGCGCTTTCTGATACGCCTGAAGGATCTCTTCGTGTGAATGCCCGTCGATTATCAGGGTTTCCCATCCGAAAGATGAAACGCGTCTTCCATACGCCTGAAGATCATGCCCGTACATGGTCTCTCCGCACTGCCCCAGTCTGTTCACATCTATAATGCCTGTAAGGTTATCAAGCTTGTAATGAGCGGCGATCTGCAGCGCCTCCCACTGCGACCCCTCAGCCATCTCGCTGTCTCCTAAAAGGACATAGGTCCTGTACGGCAGTTTATCGATGTATTTCGCGTTCAGGGCGATCCCGAGCCCGACGGACAGGCCCTGACCCAGAGAGCCTGTGGCGGCCTCGACAAAATTAAACTCCCTTGTGGGATGCCCTTCGAGGGGGCTGCCGAACTTTCTCATGCCCCTCAGTTGTTCCTCTGTCAAGACCCCCGCGGCTGCCCATTGAGCGTAAAAAAGCGGCGAAGCGTGGCCCTTCGAAAATATCAGCCGGTCATTGTTGGGATGCGCAGGGTTATTTATATCAAACCTGAACGTCCCGCTGAAAAGCAGGCACGTCATCAAATCCGCCGCAGACAAAGAAGACGTCGGATGCCCTGACCCCGCCTCCGTTGTCGAGACAAGGATGTAATAGCGGATGAGCCGCGCTATTTTTTCAAGTCTTTCTTTGTCGGTCATATTAAATCATCCTTCATATTTCGTTTAAACACACCTTCAAGAAAACACAGAGTCACAGAGAACAGCTTAAATTCGAAGCACGAAATACAAAATCCGAAACAATATCGAATGACAAAAATTCAAATGTTCCAAACAGGCAAGGTTTTGGTCATTTAAGAATTTGGATTTTGAATTTGTTTCGTATTTCGATATTCGGATTTCGGATTTTCCATTTTTCTCCGTGCCTCCGTGTCTCCGTGCTTATTACCATCTAATCTTAACAGGTTATTCTTCAATAAAACACTGCGGGTCTTCCGCAAGGAAATCGGCCCCGCCTTTTAACCGGGAATACGCGTACGCGACCGCGCGGCATCCCCTGCACACCGCCCATCTGGCGCACGCCCCGCATTTTCCTCCGTATCTGCTCTTATCTCTGAGGGAATTGAGGACCTCCGATGTCGCCCATACCTCTCTTAATGAGTCAGTCCTTATATTCCCTACAGGGATGTCGAGCCTCCTGCACGGGTTGATGGTCCCGTCAGGCCTCAGGGTCAGGCCCGAAATTCCGGCAGCGCATCCGGAGCAGGCCGTGTAACCCATATCCGTATTTGATTTCAGCTCCATCTGCGACGCGACCGGGTCCCCTGTCACGATTTCAAGACCTTCAGCCTGGACAGATAATAAAAAGCGGTATATGTCCCTGACCCTGTTTTTATCCATCATTTCACTCTGAAGCTGCCGGCCCCTGCCGCAGGGCACAAGCCTTGAAAAACCGAGACGCGGCGCCCCGGCATCCCGGGCGAGCGCGACAAGCTCACTGATATACGGGGCGTTAAGGTTTGAAAGCGTCACATTTAAAGTGACCGTTAAACCGGAAGAGATGAGGTGTCCTACCCCTTTCATCGAGCGCGCGAAACTCCCCTTTCCGCGTATCCGGTCATGTACCTCCTCCGGTCCTTCGAGGCTCACCTGAACGCCCTTTACCCCGAGTGCGGAAAGGCCTTCCGCTTTTGTTTTGTCAATGAGCACGCCGTTAGACAGCACAAATATTTCAAAATCATGACCGCCCATGACTTCGAGTATCTTAAATAAATCCTCCCGCAGAAAAGGCTCGCCGCCTGTGACATTGAAGCTCTTTGAAAAACCGACGCCGTATGTCCTTTCCCAGTCATCAATTGTGTCCTTCACCTCTTCAACGGTTTCACATATTTCTGAAAAGGACATTTCTTTGCCGTCAGTAATCCCCTGATAGCAGTGGCTGCACCGGAGATTGCACCTTTCGGTAAGATGCCATTGGATGAAGAAATCGTGTCTGATTGTCATAAGTTATGAAAACATTTTATCATAAGAATGTCGCTATGAGAAAAATTTCCGGGAAAAAGCGGGGCAGAGAGATTTCACCGGCGGAACAAAAGTCTTTCATCTGCTTCAATAAAGACTGCAGGCTGCGAAAACAAAAGTCCTGTAAAGGATTTGAAGGGTGTCCGGGATTTAAGGGAAGGTAGGACCGGGAGTTTAGACTGTCTCCGGGTCTTCGGGCGGCAGCTCATTCTCGTCAAAAGGCATAACGCCGAGCCGGGTCATTACGGATTCAATGCCTTTCAGCATCCCGGAAAAATCATAGGACGACATATCCTGATATAACGCCTTCCCGGCCAGATCGTCAAAGGCGTTGTAATCGAAACCGCTGTTGATCACCCCGGAACGGACCAGCGCCCTGAAAATATCTCTGTCGTTTCTCTGGTCCTCATCTTCATTTAACATGAAATTATTCTTATGTCCGGGTTTAGCGATGTACCACTGCATGGCGCATATAAGGCCGTCGTAGAGCGTGATAATCCCTAATGATATTTTCCCCTGGCAAAGCCTTCTCTTCCCTCCCCTGATGTGGAGCCTGGCCCGCATCAGCAGGCTTTCAACCGGGCCAAGTATATTTTCATCCATTAACCCGAAGTGCGGCATTATAATGTTCCTCTTGTCACAGTGTGTTTAAAAACGCGATGATATCTTCCGCTTCCCCGTCAGACAGAAAGTCGAACGACGGCATTCTGCTGAAGGGCTGCCTTAACTGCTTTCTGATATTTTCAGGCGTTGCCGGCCTCCGGCTGACAGGGAGCTCAGGACTTCTAAGTATGCCCTTTAATCCCGGACCGACAATCGTCTCCGGACTATAGGCATTATGGCAGAAACCGCACCGTGCTTCAAAAATGGTTTTCCCCCTGCTTATGCTTTCAGGGTCCGTCCTTACAGCGGGCCGGCCGGCCTCTTCTTTTTTCTCCCGCGCAATTTTCTCCTTGTACTGGATTATCCTGTCATACGATGTATCGGCCCCGAATTCCGAGACGAGGAGATAATATCCTGATGATATTGCAACCATTACAAATGTAATAATCGATATCACAAGTCCGAACGTCTTTGCCTGGCCGTAGAACTGCCTGTAAATCCTTACGTATAAGACCTTCACTCCCAGCAGGACCGGGACGGCAAGGGCCAAAACCCCGTGGAACGCGCCCCTGACGGAAAGCTCTGTTTTTGTTATGAATACGAACCTGAGGCATAAATATGAAATCAGCGCGAATATGATAACGTAAACAATACCGGCGGCTCTGTGGACCTTCCTGAGCGTTTCCGCGTTGAACCTCTTCCCGTCCCTTCCGAAGAGCTCGAACATCGTAAACATCCCGACTGCCGTAGCCGTCAGCAGTACCAGGGACAATATGGACTTTATAAAAAATGTCGACATTCCTTAAAGTATGAAAACAGAAATTGTTCCTGAAAGGATTTTATCAGAGGAGGGGATGAGTTTCAATATTAATAATCAACTAACCGGGGCCCCTTTGATTCATCCAGAAATCCTCTGAAACCCCAAAGAATTTTGCAAGCCGCAATGCTGTACTGGGTGTTATACCACGACGTTTGTTAATAATTTCATTAATCCTCTGGTAGGGGACATGAATTTCATTTGCTAATTCCCGCTGGGTGATCCCCATAGGAATTAAAAATTCTTCGAGGAGCATCTCTCCGGGATGGGTTGGCTCTCTATGTGTTGGTATACGAACCATATTTACCTCCATAAAACATCTTAATTTTTATCAATGATAATGCTGTAAGCCTTGACAACGACACTATTGTATTGTACAAGGATAATACGGGCCGGGGTGGTTCCCGGTCCTCAAGGTTAAGTTCATGTCCGAATTAAGGCAGGATCCCACTACATACGACTGGGTCATAATCGCGAAGGAAAGGGCGAAGCGGCCTCATGAATTTATGAAGCACGAGCCCACCGCGTCGTCCCTGCTTTCATACAGCAAAGAATGCCCTTTCTGTCCCGGGAATGAAGACCGGACCCCTGGGGCGACGGCGGTTTACGGGCCGCCGGAGAAGTGGGAAATCCGCGTGGTGCCGAATAAATACTCGGCCCTAACGCCGGGAGGCGACACGCAAAGGGAGGAATGGAAGCTTTTCAGGAAGATCCAGGGTTACGGGATGCATGAAGTCGTCATCGAAACCCCTCTCCACAACGTGTGCATCCCATTTATGGACGACAGTCATGTTGAGAAACTTATTGCGGTCTACAGGGACCGGTATAACGAATTAAAGAAGGACCCCAATATAAAGGTAATCATAATTTTCAAAAACCACGGCCGGGCCGCGGGCACGTCGCTCGAACACCCGCACACGCAGATTGTCGCTTCCCCGATCGTCCCGCCCTTTATCCGCAGGAGATATGAGATCGCCACCCAGCACTTCGACAATACCGGACACTGCCTGTACTGTGATATCCTTTACAACGAGTTCGAGGCAGGGGAGAGGATCATCATGGACAATAAATTCTTTGTAGCGCTGCACCCCTTCGCCTCACATTATCCCTTTGAAACGTGGATCATGCCTAAAGTCCACAGCTCGTCTTTCGGCAAGATCACGGACATCGAGATCACGGACCTGGCCCGCCTGCTGAAAGAGATCCTGCTGAAACAGCATGTCAGCCTCGACAACCCGGATTACAACCTCATCATACACACCTCGCCCGTGGACGACGAGCATAAAACATATTATCTCTGGCACATACAGATCATCCCCCGGCTGACCCTGGCCGCGGGCTTTGAATTGGGCTCAGGGATTTATATCAATACCGCGGTGCCCGAGGAGACAGCCGCGTTCATGAGGGAATTCAGGCTGAAGGAGCAAAGCACGGCATAAGAAGTTCGAATTCAAAGTCATATGCGTTTGCTGAGTACATTATTACTGTTCCTTGCCTGTAATCCGCCCGCTTATGCGGATACCGTCGAATACGACCTCATCGTTGAATACAAGACTGTAAATTTCACGGGCAAAGATGTGAAGGCCCTGACCCTTAACGGCGGCATCCCCGGGCCCACGCTTTATTTGAATGAGGGTGATATTGCAAAAATCCGGGTCCACAACAGGCTCGATGAAGAGACGTCCATCCACTGGCATGGGATACTCGTCCCGAACAAAGAAGACGGCATATCTTATCTCACCACGCCTCCCATTAAACCCGGGACTTCGCGGGAATTTGTTTTTCCCATAAAACAATCAGGGACCTACTGGTATCATTCGCATACAAACCTGCAAGAGCAGCAGGGCGTGTACGGGGCTATTGTTATTTACCCGGAGGAGAAAAAGACGCGGGCAGACAGGGAATATGTCCTGGTCCTTTCCGACTGGATTGACGAAGACCCTCACGAAGTGATGAGAACACTTAAGCGGGGGAGCGACTACTATATGCTGAAAAGGGGGACCGTACAGAGTATTTATGACGCTTACAAAAAAGGGGCGTTAACCGATGTTTTCAGACGTTCCCTGGACCGCATGCCGCCTATGGACGTTTCCGATGTGGGGTATGACCTGTTTCTCCTAAACGGTAAAAAAGAGTTAAACATTCAGGCAAAGCCGGGAGAAAAAATCCTTCTCCGCATTATAAATGCCGCTGCCGGCGCCTATTTCTACCTACAGTACGCCGGTGGCCCAATGGCGGTAGTTTCAGCAGACGGACAGGACGTGGAGCCTGTGGACCTGGACCGTGTTCTTATTGCCATTGCGGAGACGTACGACGTCGTTGTTACTGTTTCCGATAAAGGCTCTCTTGAATTTAAAGCTGCTGCCCAGGATGGAAGCGGAAGCGCCTCAGCCTTCATCGGGGAGGGAGAGCGGGTATTCGCGCCGGATATTCCGAAGCCTGATTTATACCGGATGCACGGGGCCGGAAATGCGGGAATGGATATGGGGGACCATGATATGCACATGATGCCCCGTCCTTTGCCTCCTTATAAACATCTTCGCTCTTTAAGACCGACAGCCCTTTCGGAATCGGATCCTGTGAGAACAATTACGCTCGCCCTTGACGGCGATATGGAGCGCTATGTCTGGACCATAAACGGAAAGATACTTTCAGAGGCAGATCCGATAATGATACGAAGGGGAGAAAATGTCCGCCTCGTCTTTGAAAACAAATCC
>QZKO01000051.1 GCA_003599505.1 Nitrospiraceae bacterium
GATAAAAATTTCCCCGCGCCTTACTTTATCTACAGCCGAAAAGAGCTCCCGGTCCGCGTCTTCCTTAAGCAGATAGCCGTCGGCCCCCGCGGAGAGGGCCTGATAGAGATATTCCTCGTCATTATGCATGGTCAACATCAGTATTTTTATGCCGGGATGTATTCTCCTGATTTCATGGATGGCCTCGATCCCTCTGATGTTGGGCATGGATATATCGAGGACCACCAAATGGGGCTTCAGTTCATTTACAAGGTCGAGAAGCTCGAGGCCGTCTCCTGTTTCTCCGGTAACTTTTAAATCGTGTCTTTCTTCAAGGATCCTCTTTAATCCCTGCCGGAGCATCGCGTGGTCGTCCGCGAGGACAATGCTATACGTGTTCATAACCGGCTGCCGCCCTTTGTTCGGGCAAAGAAAAACTGACGCGCGTGCCTTTTCCCTCCCGGCTCTGTATGTCGAGGGTCCCTCCGATCATCTGCGCCCTCTCTTTCATAGTCATCAGGCCGATGCCCCCGGCCCCGCAATATTCAGCGGCAGCCTGCCCCGGGTCAAATCCCCTTCCGTTGTCTTCTATCATGAAAAAAAACCTGCCGTCCTGTTTCCTGATGACGGCGGAGGCGGACGTCGCGTGAGAGTGTTTGCCGATGTTTGTAAGGGCCTCCTGAAATATCCTGTATATCGCCATCTGCGTACCCTGCGGGAAAAAACAGTCTACGTCACCGGCGTCGAGAGAGACCTTGATATCATAATGCCTCATAAATTCCCTGACCATGTGCTGCAGGGCCGCGGGCAGGCCGCAGTCCTCGAGCACGGCAGGGCTCAAGTCTTTGGAGATGCGGCGGACGTTTTCGATGAGCTGTTCTATGCCGCGCCGCATGTCTTCGCATTCTTCCATAAGAGACGCCGGCCCCCCGCCCAATTTGTTCTCTATGCCCCTCAGACGCAGCTTCAGGAGCATCAGGTCCTGTCCCACAGCGTCATGGAGCTCCCTTGAAATGCGCCGCCTCTCCTGCTCCTGGATCGTCATGATCTGCGACGAGAGGCGCTGCAGGCATTTCCCGGATTCATGGAGGGCTTCTTCAATGCGTTTGCGTTCGTTGATTGTAACGAACAGGGGGTGAAAGAAGAAAAAGAAAATAAAGGGCGAAAGCAGGAGCGCCAGTATTGAGGCGTCAAGAAAAATCCTCGAATCATCAGACAAAGGCATGAGCATGATTACGCTCATGACGACCGCCTCGCCGATGAACACCGATAACGCGATGCCGAGCGCAAGCCGGCAAGGCGAACGGTAAAGCTTCATGCACTCAATTAAACGCTTTCCGATGTGTTTGTTTGTGGTCATATGTTAACAAATGTAGGGGCGAGGCGATGCCTCGCCCTCCAAAGGGCGACCCGGCGGGTCGCCCCTACGAATTCACATCCTTATCTGTCCGTCAATCCTCTTCAAACTCTATCTTGTCCCATGCGTTGTTTCTATTCCGGGCCTTTACTATGTCTCCAACCGCAAGCCTGCTGAAAAAGGCTGCGCGTCCGATTACATTATTCTCATCCTCGAAATTCACGTCGGTTATTGTTGTAGTATCCACCTCGACTGTATTCATAATTGTGACGACGCCCGTGCCCTGATTGAAGCCTGTGACCGTTCCCTGGATTAGGATTTCACCGGAGGGACCAACGTCCTGCAGATCGAGCCTTGTGGCAATCACAGTGTTTCCACTGCCTGCGTGCCCGCGCACCTTCACATTGTTTCCAGGAACAATGCCGGAAAGGTCCGCCAGGGCGTTAAGCTCGGTTATATTGTCTTCGAACATGACAGTGATCCCGGGAAGCCCTGAATACGTGCCGGTTCCGGTCCCTGCTACGTCATCAACTGTAATAGTCTCAACATCTGCCTCTATCCTGATGCTGTCCCTGAATTTGACCTTCACCGCATGCAGAACGCCACCCGCGTCCATAGTCCCTTCAGCCTCGACACGGACTCCGTTTGCCAGGTCCGCTTCAATGCCCGCGATAAATTTCGCTGCGGAGAAGTCCACTGCCTGCAGGCCTATAGTAAAGGTCGAGCCTGTCAGGTTGCTTATCATGCCCTCAACCTCGACCTCGGCGGCAACTGCTCCCAAGCCCTGCTTGATTTCCACGTCGATCGCGGTAAGGGTATTGGTGGCAACGTCAAAAGCCGACCCATGGACTTCAACAATGGCTCCGATGGCCATGCTGCCGTTTCTCGGGGTCACACCGGCAAAATTTACTATCATGTTCGGAGGGTCGTTGATGGCAAATGAGTTAGGAGGCAAAAAGCCTGTTGCGGAGACCTTTCCCGTAACTTCCAGCTCGCTTGCTGTTTCCTGAATAAAGGTGGCTAATATGGAGCCGTCCGGCCTTGCCAGGCCGCTCACTTCAACTGTCATTCCCGCCGTTAAGGTCATGTTGTCGAAATTCATCGCGCCCCCGAAGTTGGTCATGCCGTTCTCGACAATAACTTTCTGTCCCATGACTGTGAGTATCTTGGTCAAGCCGTTATGGGGATCTACAATCTGGGTTACCGGGCCTTCCACGTTGTCGTCAAAGCTGACCGCGGTTGCAGCGCCCGCGGCGCCGCCTTTATTGCCACTGACCTTGACTATCATCCCTTTCTTAAGGTTGTTGATGTTTAAAAGCTCGTCTTCAGCCACAGCAGTGTCGGTATTGAACCTCACGCCGTTTACAACCACACTTCCCAATGCTTCAACTTCTCCGCTGGATATTACCGGAACAGAGGTAATACCCAGGCCGCCGTCACTGCCTCCGCCTCCTCCGCCTCCGCAGTAAAACAGGCCCAGCGGCGCCGTCAGCAGTAATACCGCGAATATGATTTTAAATATTTTTTTTGACTTCATTGTTCCTCCTTGTTTATTAACCACTGAGACACAGAGACACTGAGTTAAGTGAGAAGTGGGAAGTTGGAAGTAAGAAGTTCAAACTTCCTACTTCTTATTTCTCACTTCCCACTTTTATTTTTCTCCGTGCCTCCGTGTCTCTGTGTTTTAGTTATATCTTTTAACCTTCCTGCTTCTGTAAGCAATCCCTCCGATTACCAGGCCGGTTATCATCAGGACATGTACAGGATACTTGACGCTGTAGACAACCGGTGTCAGGGCGATCCTTGTGGCTGTTCTCAACGCCTCATGCTCCGCTATGTAATCAGCAACCGGCGGTGAATATCTGTAGTACAGTTCCACGAATACCTTTCCAGGGGCGTTTGTCAACAGCCGGGTGTCCCTGAACTTCCTCAACACCATCACATCATCAGCCATATAACTTCCAAAGGCCGCTGTGGCGATGAAGCAACCGCCTCCGCCGCCTCCGCCGCCTTCGGCGCCTGCCTGACCGGCAATTTCAGCGCTTGTGGCGCCAACCCCGGTCAAAGGTAAAGCGAGGTTCGGGGTGACAGGGTCATCGGAATTTATCGTGAGGGTCGTTGTCTTCGCGCCCCCGCTTGTCGGGGCCAGGACTACCGTAATATCACACGTGCCGCCCGGGAGTACCGGCGCTGCAGTGCAAGTGTTGCCCTGTATGGCAAATTCCGGCGCGTTTCCTCCGCTGACTGCCGCGCTTGTTACAGTAAGGTTGGATGTACCACTGTTGGAAACCGTGACAGTCTGGCTAGAGGTTCCGTTTATCAGGACCTGGCCGAAGTCATGGCTTGCCGGCGCGGAGATGTTATTTACCGCTGTACCGCTCAGCAGGACAACCGGCAAGGCTGCTGCGCCGGGCGGGTCCGTTATGGGGACCGTCATGGTTGCCGACCTTGCGCCTAATCCGGCAAGTCCTCCCGCGGGAACGGCAGGATTAAATACAACCTCCATCGTGCAGGTGGATGGAGGATTAGGCGGCACGGTCCCCGGCAGTGGGGTAGCCGGATCGCAGGGATTAATACCCGTAGGGGCAATAGCCAATGAGAAGTCAGCAGGGTCGGTCCCGGCAAAAGTCGGCGCGCCGACGGTCATCGGGTTAAGAGTCGTGTTTGTGATCGTGACTATCTGCGGCGCAGGGTCCGCGGTCCCCACTGTCCGCTCCGGGAAGGTTAGCCCAGCGGGGCTCAGGCCGCTGAAGAGCTTGCCTGAAACATTAAACTGATCCGTGCTGGCAGTGGAAGTGGGACCCACGATTTCGAAGATATTGGTCCCTAAGGGGCTGCCGGTCACTGTACAGGGCAAGGCAAAGTTACCGAGATATCCGGCCGGTGGCGCGGGGTTTAGACACTGAAGAAATGGGCCGATATCGCCGGTAAGCGTGGTGGCAAAATCAAGTGCCAGGCCGCCGATGTCTCTCGTCATATTAATATCAAAACCAGCCCCGGGGACAACCCCCGGAAAACTCTCGACTCCAAAAGGATGGGTTACAGTGTAATCGCCGGCGGTGTTGACATCTATCCGTATGCGGACCCTGGCAAACGAAGCCTGTTGGCCGTCCTGGTTGGCTCCGTCCGGATTAGGAGTGAGAAAGGCACCTTCTATGGCAAGCACGAGCAGGGAGCTGGCCACGTCGGCTGAAGTAGGACCGACAGCGACTTCAGCCGCCCACCAGAAGGCCTCTTCGGCTTCGCCGGCGATGCAGTTTAGGTCAGCATTTTGGGCGGCGGTGCCGTTAAATGCAGGATCGTCCGGCACTACCATGAAATTGCACTGCTCAAGGGCTACCCCAGCCGTATCCTGATACCACAGTGGAAAACCGTTAGCCGGGTTGACATCAGTGCTGACGGCGTTTAACGCCGCATGGCCCGGCAGCGCCGACAACAAAAGCGCTGTCATAATAAACATTGTAATCACTCTCATTTTCTTCAACATAATTTTTCTCCTTTCATGCTTTTTTGTTTCTGCTGCTGATTTTCCCTTTCTGAAAACCATTTGTGTTCATACCTCCTCTGCCCGGATATTCTTTATTTAAAAAACACCGCGCGTTTTTTATTTTTCCATGAATGATCATCCTCTCCGGATGTCTGTTAATCTCTAATTATCACCAAACGGGTTGGCTGTCAAGTGGGGGGGGACGGAAGGCGAAAGGCAAAAGGCGAAAGGCAACAGGTGAAGGAAACTATATTTTCTCTACGTCAGAGGCATTGATCGTCAGGGCCACTCCCTGGCGCAGGACGTCTACTGAAAGCACGAGCAGGTGTTTGTCGAGTTTTTCAACGAGGACTCCTTCAACGCCGTCAAGAGGCCCTCTTGCTATTCTCACCCTCTGTCCTTCGCTCAGATACGGATAAGGGTCGAGGGCCTCCCTGTTTTCTACAAGTTTCCTGAGGGACGCGATCTGTTCATCGGGGATGGGCGCGGGCTCTCCCGGAAGCGCGCATATCAGCCTGACGACCCCTTTCACCTTCAGGACGTTGAGCATGCTGCCGGGATCTTTTGCTATACGCACGAAAAGATACCCGGGGAAAAGAGGGAAGGCTATCAGCTTTTTTCTGTCCTTCCATTTCCTGAGCCTGTCCACTGAAGGGAGAAAGGCCTCCACGCCCCTGAGCTTCAACCTGTCATAAACCTGAAACTCGTGGCGCGAGCGGGTATGGACGGCGTACCAGTTTGGAGTTGATGTGTTTGGTTGCTGCATATTTTAAAAAACACAGAGACACAGAGTTAAGTGAGAAGTGGGAAGTTGCCACTTTTATTTTTCTCTATGTTTCTGTGGTTCAATAGCTTCTTTTACGCGTTGCCTTGCTGCGGCTGCGCCGCTTCCGGGCCTTTTTCCTTATGTATCTCGGTTATGCTGGTGACCTTGATCCCCGCGGCCTGCAGGGCCTTCTGTATGTCCACTGCCTTTGCGTCCTGGACTTTCAGCATGTAATTGATGTCCATATATCCTCCCTTTTAAATAGTATAGTTATGTAAAAACCACAGAGGCACAGAGACACAGAGAACCCTCAGTGCCTCTGTGTCTCCGTGGTTTTAATTATAATTAAATCATCCCGATTCGGCAATCAGCTCCCTTACCGGCACAACTTCAATCTCTTTATTATCCTTCAGCGTCTTCCGCAAAAATTCTATCGTGTTTCTCCTCGGGTGGGCGAGCAATATCGCGCGGCCGTTTTTGTCCGCGAGCTGCAGAAGTTTTTTCCACTGCGCTTCTATCTCCGCGGGGGCGTCTTTGTCATCAAGGAATAAATCACGCCTCAGGGCCCTTGTCCCGCCTGCCTTAGCGAGCTCATATCCGGTTGAATCAGGAGTAGTAAGGCTGTCAAGAAAAAAGAGCTTCCTTTTTTTCAGCTCCGCGAGGACCACCCGCATGGCCCGTTCATCCCGTGTAAAGGCGGAGCCCATGTGGTTGCTGATCCCGAGGGCATGCGGCACCGATTTGATGTCTTTATCGAAAGTTTCAACGATCTCTCCGTCAGTCATCCAGGTAAACAACCCGCCTTCTCCGGGTTTCTGAGCGGACAAGGCTTCCATGGGGATATGGGCGATAATGTCGTGTCCGCGCCTGCGTCCTTCACCGGCAATCCACGAGGAATATGTTTGCTGCGGAAGTATGGAAAGGGTGATACGGTTATTCAAATTCATAATTTCTATTGCGGTTTCTTTATTCGGCCCCAGGTCGTCCATGATAATCGCGACCTTCGGTTTTGAAGGAGGCGGCGGAGGGACCTTCGGCTTTTTGTCCTTTCCGAACTCTTCATAAATGGAAAAGACCGCGATGACGATAAAAAAAAGAATAAGGATGTAATGGTGTTTTTTATTTTTTGATTTGCGCACGGTTGGTTACTGGCTCATATCGAACACCTCGACCCCGGGGGGCGCGGTAAAGACAAAGAGTGAATCGGCAAGCCCTGAGTTGGTCTTTGTGTCCGCGAGCTCGATCGTGATAATATTGCCGTACATATCAAATACCTTCAGCGTCTTCACGGGAAAATTTTTAGCGCCGGTCTTTATGACCATCTCCCGGATGACGCCCACCTGATGTTTGGGCCTGAGCTTAAGCGAGTCCTGCCCCATAAGCGATATGTCAAAGTCGGCCCTGAGATTTTCCATGCTGTTCAGCAGCGCGATCGGGGCCTGGCTGTATGCTTCTTTGCTGAACCTCGTTTTGATCGCCTGCTTTTGCGACTTTTTGTAAACCCATGTGTCCGTGCCGTTGATGATGACTTTTTCATCGCGGGGCGCCTTATATTCCCACATTATGCCGGAAGGCTTCCTGATATAGAATGTCCCCGCGTACGTCTCGGTTTTTTCAAGGTCTTTAAGATAACTCGTCTGGGTAAAAGCGCCTTTGATGTCATTGATCCCTGAGAACTTTTTCTGCAGGTCGTTGACGGTGTCATCGACAGTGGCGGCGTGTACGCCGGTGACAAGTGACAAGTGAACAGTGAACAGTGAAAAAATCAGAATAAATAATATTAAAAAATTGAGCTCTGAATCTTGAATCTTGAATCTTGAATCTTGAATTCTTATTTTTTCTTCCATAATATCTCCCTCGGTTTGCCCGCCTCGCCCGGGGGGCCGACCACTCCTTCTTCTTCGAGCATTTCCATTATCCTCGCGGCCCTATTGTAACCTATTTTCATCCTGCGCTGGATATACGAGATCGACGCCTGTCCCGTGGACAGCACGATGTCTTTTGCCTGTTGATAGAGGTCATCCGCGTCATCAGGCATTGTCTCCGCCTGCCTCGCCACAACTGTTATGTCATCAAACAATGTGTAGTCCGGACCGGCCTGTGTCTTTATGAAATCCACAACGTCCTTTATCTCGTCTTCGCCGACATACGCGCCGTGGATCCTCTTTAACCTCTTTCCCGGGCTGACAAACAGCATATCGCCCTTGCCGAGCAACTGGTCCGCGCCGTATGTGTCGAGGATTATCCTTGAGTCCAGCTTTGACGATACCTGGAATGAAATCCTTGACGGGAAATTCGCCTTGATTATTCCGGTGATGACGTCGACGGACGGCCTTTGCGTTGCGAGGATCAGGTGTATGCCGGCGGCGCGCGCCATCTGGGCCAGCCGCGCGATTGAATCTTCCGCCTCGTGCCCTGTCGCGAACATCAGGTCCGCGAGCTCATCAATGAATATAACAATGTAAGGGAGAGGCTCCCTTTCTATTACAGAGCGTTCCGACCTGATTTTCTGATTATATGCCTCGATGTTCCTTGCGCCGCTTTCCGCCAGGAGCCTGTACCGCCTCTCCATTTCAAACACAAGCATCTTGAGGGCGTTCGCGGCCTCTTTTGTCAGTGTGATTACAGGCATAAGCAGGTGCGGGATGTCCTGATAGGCGGAGAGCTCAAGCATCTTCGGGTCTATCATGAGCATCTTCACTTCTTTGGGAGAAGCCCTGTAAAGGAGACTGAGCACGATGCTGTTCATCCCCACGCTCTTGCCGGAGCCGGTAGCTCCCGCGATAAGGAGGTGGGGCATCTTGCCCAAATCGGCCGTGACCGGCGTGCCGAATATGTCCTTGCCGAGCGCGAGGACCAGTTTTGACGGATGCTTCTGAAACACGTCGGATGTAATGAGGTCCTTTAAAAATACGTCTTCTCTTTCCTGGTTCGGTATCTCGATCCCCAGAGTGGACCTGCCGTGAATGGGAGAGATCCGGATGCTGTTTGCCTTCATCGCCATCGCAAGGTCGTCTGAAAGGGACATGACCTTGTTTATCTTGACGCCCGGCGCGGGTTCAAATTCAAACATCGTTACAATCGGCCCCGGCGATACATAAGTGACTTTCCCTTCGATGGAATAATCCCGGAGTTTTTTCTCAAGCAGCTCGGACTGCTGCAGCAGGTCTTCTTTTGTCGGTCTCGACTTTGAAGGAGAAGGGTCTTTTAAAAGGTCCGGGGAAGGCAGCTTATAATCACCGCTGCCTTTAGGCTTCTTTACCGGTTTCTCCTGCAGAACAATTTCTTCATCTTCCGGCGTGAGAGGCAGGTATTCCTGTATTTCAGGTATTTCATCTGTTACAGACGCCTGCGCTGCTTCCGCTGTTTCCGGCATATTCAATATTTCCGGCGCAACCGCGTCTTCTTTTATCTCAGGCTTCCCTTTATCTTTCTCTTTCTCTTTATACCTCATTTTTGCTATTGCCTGCGCGCCGAACAGGACCCCACTCTTTGTCTTCCTCGCCAGATCGGCAACAGAGAACCGGATGGTATACATCAGGGTGATAAGCGTCAAGGTCCCGAAGAGCAGGAGAGAGCCTATTGTGGAAATAATGCTGTTTGTAAGCTCCGTAAGCAGTATCCCCGCCGCGCCTCCGGAATGACCTCCGAAAAAAAGCGACAGCAGAGATGATAAGGATGTTGTCAGGACCGCAAGCGCGATAACAAGCTTAACAGGTTTTTGGGCTTCCCCCCTGTTAAAAACCTTTTTAACGCCGTAAAGCAGGAGGACCGCCGGGACTATATAAGAAGAAAACCCGGCAGCCTGCAGCAGCAGCTCCGACAGGTTCGCGCCGAAGCGGCCGAGCCAGTTTTTCAATTCATAAGTATTATGAGTGAATAAGGATTGGTCCCAGGGATTGTGACTTGCGAGGCTGATGACGACTATGAGACCGGCGACTATGGAGAGGACCCCGATAATCTCGTCTTTTATCCTGCTTTCCCGATCCATATCGTTATAATGATAACAAAAGAAAATAAAAAAATAACTAAAAAATCCAGCCGCTGATTTGCGCGGATTAACGCGGATTTTGTTTGTTTCCTGCGAATCCGCGCCCATCCGCGTTTATCCGTGGCTAATTAATATAATAAATTTGTATAATTTCAAGGGCTGACACCGTTTATTGCCGTTTATTGAGAAATCAGAATACAAGTTATGTCACTGCCAATAAGCATATTATAGAGGTCAAAGTGAATTTAACTAACTTGAGCGAGCTGCATAATATTCAGCATATAGTTAACATCCCCTCTATTTTTAATAATGGAATCTTATCTCACAACCAGGCGAAGAAGCTAAAAATTAAAAGCAAGGATATTTCTGATGTTGAACCGCAAGATAAGCGTTCCAGGGTTGTAGTACCAGGCGGGCGACGATTACATGACTATGCCAATCTGTATATAAATGGTCGCAACAAGATGATGTATAAGGTCACCTGCAAGTATTCTCACTCTGAACTTTGTGTCCTTTGCGTCAACCCATCTGTGCTGGATCTCCGGGGTGTTGTAATAGCCGACTGCAATGCCTCCAGTGATTATGTCCGTTTTTATCCTTCACCGGAAGGGCTAAGTCATATTGATTTTGACCTTGTATTTGCAAGGTCATGGAAGCATCCGGATAATATTATAGAAGAATGGAGACATGGTGCAATAATCTGTGCAGAAGTATTGGTCCCTGATAAAATTGATTCTGGCTTTATAGAAAAAATTTATGTATCATCTAAAGAAAGCTTGAGAACGGTTCAGAAATTAGCGCCGGACATCCCTGTAGATATTAACAGTGATATATTCTTTCTTTAATGGAGTGATGTTGTGATAAGAGTTAATATTGGCGATCTTTTTGAGTCAAAGGCTCAAACCCTCGTTAATACTGTGAACCTTGTTGGTATTATGGGGAAAGGGATAGCACTGGAATTCAAGAATAGATATCCTGAGATGTTCAAGGATTACGTTGCTCGTTGTAAGCGGCATGAAATTAAGTTGGGAAGACCTTATTTATACAGGGTCGGGAAATCAGAACAGGATATGTTTAACAGCGTGGAGCAGGAACAAAAAGGCACTGAGTATGTGCTCAATTTTCCGACCAAAGATCACTGGAGATCAGTTTCAAAATTGTCCGATATTATTGCGGGACTTGAATATCTGGAGAAGAATTATCGTGAATGGGATATCACTTCAATTGCGGTGCCCCCGCTTGGGTGTGGACATGGCCAGCTTGAATGGAGGGTTGTCGGCCCAACTTTATACAGATATCTGAACCGTCTTGATATCCCCGTAGAACTTTATGCTCCTCATGGAACACCCCAGGAGGAATTGGACCCTGTTTTTCTCTCAAAGAACGGCTTGAAGCCGTCAAATGGTTCTAATAATCAGGAATTAAAAATCAATCCGGCATGGGTGGCTTTGTCGGAAATTGTTGCACGAATTGAGCGTGAACCTTATCATTGGACTGTGGGTCGCACAATATTTCAGAAGATTGCCTTTTTTGCTACTGAGGAAGGGTTGCCAACGGGACTGACCCATGTGCGTAGCAGTTATGGGCCTTATGCCGCTGAAATAAAAACACTTATATCAAAAATGGTGAATAATGGGATTCTTACTGAAGAGGCCCTCGGGCACGGTCGATTACTTGCAATCAAAACCGGAAGAACCTTTCAGGATGCTGTGAATGTGTTTCGTCCCAAGCTCGAAGAGTGGGAACCTATTATAGATAAGGTTTCCGATCTTTTTTTGAGAATGCGAACACAACAGGCCGAGATCGCGGCCACAGTTTTCTTTGTTGCCCGCGACCTTCAGAGATCAAAACATAATAAGCCGTCTGAGATTGAAGTGCTCGAAGAGGTCAAGCGCTGGAAGCAAAAAAGGCGGCCTCCGCTTGAAGATAAGGAAGTTGCCAGGACTATAAGGAATCTGAATATCTTACATTGGGTAGATGTTCAGCCAAGTCTGGATCTTCCTTTGCCGGATGATGTGCTGCAGGAGGCCTGAGAATCAACTTTACTTCCGAAGCAAATCGAGGTTTATTAGTCGTACCTACCAAGCACTGATTGCCGCGGATTTTTGTTTGTTTCCTGCGAATCCGCGCCCATCCGCGTTTATCCGTGGCTAATTAATATAATAAAAAAGCACGAGCGCGCCGAAGATGATCCGGTATGCGGCAAAGGAGTCGAAGGTATGCTTTTTTACAAATCCGAGAAATGCCTTAATAACAATCAGCGCAGAAAAAAAAGATACAAAAAAGCCGGCTGCGAAGACGGGAAAATCGTTCAGGGTCAGATTGTGAAGGTTTTTTAAGAGGTCATAAGTAGTGGCGGCGAACATGGTAGGTATGGCGAGGAAGAAGGAGAATTCCGTAGCGGCCTTCCGCTGCAGGCCGAAGCACATAGCGCCCATTATTGTAGCTCCGGCCCTCGAAACGCCCGGAAAGAGCGACAGGGTCTGCGCCAGACCGATGCCCAGGGCCTGTTTGAATGAAACATCATCGATATCCGTTACAACCGGTTTTTTTACAACCCGTTCAATCACAAGTATGGCAATGCCGCCGATGATGAGCGCGAAAGCAACGGTTATGGGATTAAATAAGTGACGCTTTATAAAGGAATGCGTCATAAATCCGAAAAATGCAGCGGGGAGAAAAGCTATCAGGAGATTTAACAGAAAGCGGTTTGTCTTTTCCGCGCCGGCGTCTTTTATGGAAGATAAAAGTTTTTCACGATACAGCCATACCACCGAGAGGACCGCGCCGAGCTGTATAAATACCTCAAAGGTCTTGGCCGTTTCACCGCTAAAGCCGATAATGTCGCCCGCAAGGATAAGATGACCTGTGGAAGATACGGGCAGGAATTCGGTGACCCCTTCAACTATACCGAGTATAACAGCCTTAAAAATGTCTCCGGGCATCAGGCATTGTAACAGTTTCGGTTTTCTGTTTCCAGTTGTTTGGTTATGTTTTTTTCAGCCCGTTAATCCCGGATTGTTTAAGGATATCCGAAAGCTCCTCGTCATCTTCGGATATATCAGGCAGGATCAGGTTCCCTTCCCTGTCTTTTTTCAGGCTCGTAATTCCGGGATGCATCTTTTCAAGCTGTTTCAGCTCCGAGGCCTGGCTCTTTACCGTCGCGAGAAGTATCCGGTTTTCCTCTTCAAGGTCATATCTCTCAATAGCCGAACGTATCGAGAGTTTCAATTCAATGTCCTCCCACGGTTTCGAGAAAAACCTGTATATCTCCCCGCTGTTGACCGCCTTCATGGCGGCCTGTATGCTTGCGTATCCCGTGAGCATGATCCTGACGGTTTCAGGGAACATGTTTTTCACCGTCGATAAAAATTCGGTCCCCGTCATACCCGGCATCTTTTCATCGGAGATTACCAGCTTGATTTTATGCATCTTCAATAAATCAAGACCCTCCATCCCGCTGTTTGCCGTATAAACAACGTACGGCTCTTCCATCAGGGACCTTTTAATAGCCGCTATTACCGCCGTGTCGTCGTCAACTATCAATATTGAATTTTCCATGTCGCCTCCTCCTGCCGGTTCTCAAATGTTTCATCTCTTCACAAGCACAAAAATGCCCGTATTTGACGGGTCAAGCTGATAATATCTCTTAATGGACTCGATGTGTTTCCCGTTAAGTGTTATCCCTTTTGACAGGAGGATGAGACCTGTTCCGCTCTTTACATCCTTTGATAAGACCATGCCGGGACGAAGACCGTTCGGCTGCAATTCCATTTCAACAAAAGCGGCCTCATGCGATATCCCTGCATATGTCTCTCTTACCGCTTTTTCAAGATAATTAAAAAGCCTCAGATCGAACCGTTCACCAAGCTCTTTTACCACCTTTTTCATCACAAATTCTACAGGTTCACTGCCTTCTGCCTTGTAAAAACACCTGTCGATAAAATCAGCAAGGCCGATTATCCCGGCCCCAGGGGGGATCCGGTCACCTGACAGCCTGTCGGGAAACCCTTTGCCGTTGCGCCGTTCATGGTGGTGCCTTATTAATATCCCCGCATCCCTCATGTCTTCCACACGGTCTATCGCAGCCTGTCCCCTCACAGGATGCTGCACATACTGTTTCATTTCATCGGCATCCAGCTCATCAACATCTTTCATAAGGAGGACATCCGGGATGCCTATCTTTCCAATATCATGAAGCAGCGCGGCTGTCATAATTGTCTCTACTTCTTTGGCCGCAAGGTTCATGGCGCGCGCTATCTTTACCGACAGCTCCGCCACGTTTCTGGAATGGCTCCCGGTGCTCCTGTCACGAAGCTCTATCAGGCTTGAAAAGGCAAGGATGGAATTCTTGTAATTCTTCTTTAATTCCTCATTCAGCTTCTCAAGCTCTTTGTTTTTGTTCTGTATCTCAAGGGTCTGCTCCTGCACAAAATATTCGAGCTGGGAGTTCCACCTTTTCAGCTCTTCATTCTGCTTACCGATAATATCCTGTAACCGCCTGTTCTCTTTTACGAGTGAATATCTCCTTGCGGCGTCGCTTATTACCTGGATAAGCTCCTCGTCATTCCAGGGTTTCGTAATGTACCTGTTGGCCCCTCCCTTGTTTATGGCATCGGCAACCGCGTTGAGGTCCGCGTATCCCGTGAGCAGCATCCTTACCGCGTCAGGCAGCATCTCCCTGGCCTTTTCGAGGAACTCGGCCCCCTTCATACCGGGCATCCTCTGGTCCGACACGATAAGGCCGATGTCCGGATTATTCCTCAGGACCTCCAGCGCCTCCTCTCCTGAATTTGCCGTGAGGACCGTATAATTTTCATCCAGCAATAAACGCTTCAGAGACTGAAGCACATTCATCTCGTCATCTACAAAGAGTATCCCGACAGGGGCGCCGGATTTTATTTCATGAGCGGTTTCCATGAACTTTCTCCTCTTCTGTGTCAAAGACAAGGATAATCCCTTCCTGTCCATTGGAATATTTCATGTGCACCCCCCGCACACTTACAGCGGCCCCGTCTTTCGATATGCGCGAGGAAACGCGCCCTTTTTGCGCGGCGATATCAACAAGACTGTTTATCTCTTCGGACAAGGACTGCTTCCGGTCCGTTCCCATGAGCTCCCCGCTTTCAGGGATGAATATATCACGGCACGATTTATTGCACTGCACAACCTGGCCCTCGGGGTCTATGCCTATTACAGCGAGAGGCAGCGAGTCGAGGATGTTTTGTGAACAGGTGAGTATCCTGTTCCGCATCATTAAATCAGCGGTCCTCTCGGCGACAAGCTTTTCGAGATTACTGTTGATTTCCTGCAGCTCCCTGTTTTTCGCCTCCAGCTCCTGTGTAAGCTGGATATTCTTCTGCCTGATAAAATAACGGTCCAGGGCATTGGATATCGCCACCTTCAGCTCATCGTCATTCCACGGCTTAGGGATGAATTTATAAATATGCCCTACGTTCACCGCCTCAACGATCGCGGCCGTGTCGGCATATCCCGACAGCACGATCCTGACTGTTTCAGGACAGAGTTTATAAACCTCCCTGAGAAAATCCACGCCGTTCATACCGGGCATCCGGTAATCCGAGATTACAATCTGCACCGGCTCCGTGTTTCCGAGAATTTTGAGCCCTTCGTCCCCTGAACCCGCGGTAAGTATCTCGTAATCGCTGTCCAGGAAAATCCTCTTTAAGGACCTGAGGACGTTCTCTTCATCGTCCACGCATAAAATCTTTATCTGCCCGTCCATAATTATTTCTCTTCCACAACAGGGATTTTTACAGTAAAGACAGTCCCCTTTCCGACCTCGCTGTCTACCTTTATGTCCCCGTTGTGTTTTTTTACAATGTCATAGGTGATGCTGAGCCCCAGCCCCGTCCCCTGACCCACGGGCTTTGTCGTATAAAACGGCTCGAATATCCTGCTGACTTTGTCCCGTGGGATCCCGCTGCCTGTATCGGATATCGTGATATTGATGGAGCCGTCGCCGTTCCAGGTCTTTATTTTTATCTCACCCTGTTTTTCAAGCGCCTGCGCGGCATTGACAAGGAGGTTCATGAAGACCTGGTTTAACTGCTGCGGGTAGCATTTGGTCTGGGGCAGGGCCCCGTATTCTTTTGTCAGGGTCGCCTTGTATTTCAGCTCGTTCCAGACGATATTGAGCGTGCTCTCAATGCATTCGTTGATATCGGCATATTTGTATTCGGCTTCATCCACCCTTGAGAAGCTCTTGAGGTTCTGCACTATCTTCTTGACCCGGTCCGCGCCGTCAAGGGATTCCCTTATCAACTGCGTCAGGTCCGTAAGGATATAGTCAAGCTTGAGTTTTTTCCGCAGCTCATTCAGTTTTTCCGGGGCCTCCGCCGACTGGAGAGATTCCACAATAGCGCTCTGCGCTTCAATGAATTCCGTAAGCTTGTTCACGTATTTCCCGAGGGTCCCGAGGTTGCTCGAGATGAAGCCCATCGGGTTGTTGATCTCATGGGCCACGCCTGCCGCCAATTGTCCTATGGAAGCCATCTTCTCCCTCTGAAGTATCTGCGCCTGCGTCGCTTTCAGCTCCGCGTACGCCTTTGCGAGCTCTTTGTTTTTCATTTCAAGGACGTGCATCATGTTGTTGAACTGCTCGGATATCTGGGAGACAGGGTCCGACATCGCGTCCCTGAATACATTGCATTTTTTGCAGTTGCCGTATTTTTGCGCGAAGGCCCCCTGTATCTCGCCTCCGCAGAAGGTGCCCGCTATCTGCCAGCACCTGACGGCCTCTTTCCCGTAACAGGGACAAGCCGTCTTCGAGCAGTTTTTCACCTCATAGCATTTTTTTAAATGTGGGTTGGAAAGCCCGATTTCAAAATTTTTCTGGTGGGTCACGTTCTGTATAAGGACGCATATCTGGTCCAGCGCCTTCTGGAGCTTTTCCTTGTCGCTGTCGATCTTCCTGGTGGTCTCTTCCAGTTTTTCAGTGACAAGCTTCAGCTCCGTGGTGTCATGAAGGGTTATGACCGCCCCTGAATAGCCTATGTCGCCGGAGGTGAAGGGATATGAGTTAAGCACATACCATTTCCCCGTGGTTTTCTGAAAGAGCTCAACGCCCCCGGCATAAAACGTGCGGCTTTCCATCCCCTGTTCATTCAGCAGCTCTTCCCAGGCCCTGCCGAGGATCTCCTGGTAAGGCATGTTGATGACTTCCGCCACCCTCCTGTTGATCCTCTGTATGGTCCCGTCTTCTTTGGTGAGCAATATCATTTCGCCCACGCAGTCCATGGTCTTTTCCCATTCCTTTTTCGCCAGTTCGACTTTCCCGAAAAGAAGAGTCAATTTCTCATGTTCTTTTACAAGCATCTGCCGGCTTTGGCACAAGGCCTCTTCAGCTTCCCTTCTCCCGGTTATGTCCTCTCCTGAGCTGAGGGCGCCTGTGATCCTGCCGTTTTTGTCTTTCAGCATGGTGTTCCGCCACGCTATTATTTTTTCTTCGCCGCTTTTTGTCAGGACAGGGTTTTCGTATTGCTCGCAGTTTTCAAGGGTACCCGCTGCCACCCGGTTGAAAACGTCCTTTACCTCTGCCCTTGCGCTCTCCGGCAGGAAATTATCGAACCAGCTCATGCCGATAATCTCATGTTCCCCGTAGCCCAGTATCTCGCAGCCTTTCCTGTTTATCAGGGTGACATTCCCTTTTGTGTTAAGCGCGAGAAGCATTACGCCGGCCACATCGAGGTAGTTTTGCGCCCGGTCCCTTTCATCCACCAGCCTCTCCTGCGTCTTCACGTATTCCGTATTGTCCTTGGCGATTATGACTATCTCGTCGGCGCTGCCGGAGCCGCTCCTGATTGTCGAAGCCGAGATGATCACCGGAACGGTCGTTCCGTCTTTTCTTCTGTAGTATGTTGCCGTGCCGGGAAAGCGGCCTTCTTTAAAGAGCATCTGCACGTTGTTGAAGCATGCCTTGTCGTCCCCGCATATTACGGTAAACGGCCTTCCGGTGAGAGAAGCCGCGCCGTGGCCCAGCAGCCTCTCCACGGACCTGTTCGCCATCCTGATCTTCAGGTCCCTGTCGACTATGAGCACAATGTCCGGCATTGAATTTATCATCATGTCGAGATAATCGCGCGATACGGTCGTCTCTTTCAGGTCTTCGACCATCCTGTTGAAAGTCATGCCGAGCTGGCCTATTTCGTCCCTGCTCCGCACCTGCGCCCTGCAGTTCAGGTTGCCGTTGCCGATCTCCCTTGCCGCTTCTGAAAGCCTGTGGACAGGCCTGGTTATTACGGAAGCAAGGACCACCGCGGCTGCGGCGCCTATAACCAGGACAATGATTATTATTACAAGAATCAACGTGATAATCCCTTTGACCTTTTCAAGCAGCGGGTTTTCCGTAAACCCGGCGCGCAATACGCCCGCCTGACCTTTTAATATCGGGACCGCGACGTCGATAATATCATCTGTTTCAGTGGTAAAATGCGCGACGCTGTACTCATTCACTGTCCCGGCTTTACTGACCTCCAGCAGCGCGGCAGGAAAGCCTTCCTCTCCGAAAGTATGCGCCGTCACCTTCCCTTCAGCGTTCTTTATGAATATGTATTGAATGTGCCTGTCGTTCTTTTTATGCTCGTTCAGCAGCAGATTCAGCCTTACCATGTTCTCTGTCAGCAGGTCCGGCACCACGATTTCCGCAAGCTGCCGGCTCTGAAAGATACTGTTTTCCCTGAATTCGGATAACAGGGCGTCCGTAAGCGTTGTTTTGACAAGGACCGCCACCGTCGCTCCTAAAAGCGTAATCAGGCCGATGGTAAGCGCAAGGATTTTGGTCCGCAATCTTATTTTCATAAAATCATTATTTGTTCTGTTTTGCCAGCCACCGCTTCATCTCCCTGATGGAGTCATAAGCGCTGTCATCGATTGAAACGAATTTCTCCAGCATCATGCCTTTCAGAATCTCCCGGCCTTTTTCATCATTATGCGCGTTCATTACCGCGTTTCTTAAGCCTTCTTTAATTTCAGGGCTGAGGCCCGGACGGGCCACGAAAGGCGGAATGCCGTAGGGAGGAGACTTTTTGATTATCCTTGTCCCTGAGGTGACCGCGGGGTTTTTAAGGTTATCATATTCCCAGATAAGGCTGTCGACCGCGGCGCCGTCCACAATTCCTGCCGCAACCGCCCTGATCGACTTGTCGTGGGCGCGGGTGTAAGTGTAGCTTTTGAAAAAGCTTTCGGGTGTTTCACCCATCTGCGCCAGCATAAAAGCCGGCGCCAGTTTACCGCTGTTGGACTGGGGGTAAGTAAAGGCAAAGGTCTTGCCGCGCAGCTCCTCAAATCTGCTGACCGGGCTGTTCTTCGGAACAATGATGTAAGAATGGTATGTGGTCTTTCCGTACGCCACAGGGGCGGCCAAAAGCTCCAGTCCGAACTGGTCATGCCCGTCAACATACGGCCCGCCGCACACAAACGCGGCGTCGACAAAGCCATTTTCCAGGAGGGTGTTGATTTCCGCGTAGTCTTCCCGGTCGACAAATTCAACTTTTCTGTCAATCTTCCCGCCGATATAATCAAGGAATTTTTTGTAATAAGCAAAGCCCTCCTTCGGAGTAATCATGCCTCCGACCGCTATGCGAAGAGGTTTTTCCCCGGTTTGCGGGGAGGCCTTTTCAATATCCGCAATTTCAGACAAATCCAGCCTTTTTACGTCTTCGTCTTTACTGCAGCTTACCGTTCCTGAAATAAAAAAAGTGAAAAAGATTAATAGAAAAATTCTCCTGGTCATAGCATCCCCCGAATACCAAAAATTCGCAGCCCCTCTATGAACGGGCGCTTATGTACGGCATAATTTGTTCACATATTTTTATCGGAAGAATCAGGACAAACCTTAAGGAAAAAGGTAATACAGAAAAGATCAGGCTAAAATCTGTTTCCTGACTTAATTCTTTGTGTGGAGCTTTACGATATTGAACCAGTAGTTCGCGAGGTTTTTCATTACCTCCACCAGTCCTTCAAAGGCGACGGGCTTTGTAATGTATGAATTGACGCCGAGGTTATAGGTGCGGTAGATATCTTCCTCGGCCTCGGACGTCGTCAGTACGACGACGGGTATCTGTCTGAGCTCGGAATTCTCCTTGATTTCACTTATGACCTCGCGGCCGTCTTTTTTCGGCATATTTAGGTCAAGCAGGATCAGGCCGGGACGCGGGGCGCTCTCCCTGTCGGAATATTTACCCTGATGATAAAGATAATCAAGCAGCTCTTCCCCGTCCTTTACGAACCGTATGGGGTTGAGCAGCTTGGCCTCTCTCAGGGCCTCCTCCGCCATTAACCGGTCGTCTTCATCATCGTCGGCCATCAGGATTGTTATCGAGTGATAATCTTCATTCATAAAGCCTCCCTTAATCCGTATTACGCCCTCGGCGCCATGTCCCGGATCCTGTTCAGGATTGAAAATACAATGCCGCTTCCCTTTTTTTCGCGCGATAATAATTTCAGGACTTCCTCAAACGGCAGCGGACGGCTGAAGAGGAAACCCTGTATCTCGTCACATGCCTGCTCGCGCAGAAAGGCAAGTTGATGCTTTGTTTCAACGCCTTCCGCCACAACCTTTAATTTCAGGCTGTGGGCCATGGAAATGATGGCCTTTGAGATGGCCGCGTCATCAGGGCTGGTATTGATTTCTTTTACAAAGGAGCGGTCTATCTTTATCGCGTGGATCGGGAAACGCTTCAGATAACTCAGGGACGAATACCCGGTGCCGAAATCATCAATAATAAGCCGCAGGCCCAGCCTGGAAAGTTCATATAATGTGGTAAATACCATGTCCGTGTTGTGCATGATGGTGCTCTCTGTTATTTCCAGGAATAAGTCCCCGGGTTTGATGCCTGTGTCC
The DNA here is from genome assembly GCA_003599505.1 of Nitrospiraceae bacterium. GTDB lineage: Bacteria > Nitrospirota > Thermodesulfovibrionia > UBA6902 > UBA6902 > SURF-23. Next base: position 20,445 of record QZKO01000051.1, read on the forward strand.
TCCAGTACCCTGTTTACCGTTTTCGCGAAGTTTTTCTGCTGGAACTGCTGCCCCGATATATTGACCGACACGGCGATATCCGGAAAACCGGCGGCATGCCACTCTTTACACTGCTTGCAGGCCGTATGCAATATCCAGTCGCTGAGGGGGAGGATTAAACCCGTCTCTTCCGCTATAGGGATAAATTCTCCGGGCGGCACAATCCTGCCGTCCGCCTGCTGCCATCTCGTCAGCGCTTCCAGTCCGACTATTTCCCCTGTCCTTATGTCCACCTGCGGCTGGTAATGGAGGACAAATTCGTTGCGCTCCAGCGCCTTGCGCAGATTGTTCTCGAGTGTAAGCCTTTCAAGCGCCGAGGCGTTCATGGACTGCCGGTAATACTGGTAGTTATTTTTCCCCTCGGACTTCGCATGATACATCGCGGCGTCGGCGTTTTTCAGGAGGCTGCTCACGTCTTTTCCGTCGTGAGGGTATATCGCTATCCCTATGCTCGCGCTGATAAATAATTCATAAGTGTCCAGTGTAAATTGAAGTGAGAGGGCGTTGAATATCCGCTGGGCGACCTTTGCCGCGTCTTCGAGATGGTGGATTTCAGACAGTATGATCGTAAATTCATCACCGCCGAGGCGGGCGACCGTATCGACTGAATCGTCGGTGCTCTGCCGTGACAGGGAGTCGCCTTTCCGCATGCAGAGGTTTATGCGCTCCGCCACCTTTTTCAGGAGCTTGTCCCCCATATGGTGCCCGAAGGTGTCGTTTACGCGCTTGAAATTATCAAGGTCGAGAAACAGCACCGCCACCAGCCTGTTATACCGTTCGGCAAGCGCGATCGCCTGTTTGAGACGGTCATTGAACAGGAACCTGTTCGGGAGACCGGTCAGGATATCATAATACGCCATCCTGTAAATGTCTTCCTCGGAGCGTTTCCGTTCAATGGCGTACCTGATGGAGCGGTCCAGGAGCGGCGCGTTGATCTGCCCCTTTACCAGGTAATCGGACGAGCCTGCCTTCATGGCCTGCACGTCAACTTCCTTGTCTCCCTGCCCGGTCAGCATTATGATAGGCGCCCTGCACCCGTTGTTAATGGCCTCCCGCAGCAGCTCCAGCCCGGTGCGCTCCCCGAGACGATAATCGACAAGATATACATCATGACTCTTCTGATCTATCAATTCGAGGCCCTTGTCGTAGGTCATAGCCCGCTGCAATTCATAACGGGTCCCCTCGATTTCAGAAAGCAGGTCGCGGGTCATGATATAATCGTCATCGTCGTCATCGATGAGCAATATTTTTACTGTTTTATTAGCCATCCGCCTTCAGCCTTCCATCTCACCAATGCTTCCTGTCGCTTCGCCCAATCACCCGCCCGCAGACAGACTTATTTATCAGGAAATAAATCAATTATTTTAATGTGTTAGTTGCTGCCATATGCATGATGCGCATATTTTTGTCTTTATGTAGTGTCAGCAATTGTGATTTTACTTACACCTGTTTATCGGCACATGCAGCTAATTTCTTAAGGGTTCAGGGGTTCGAGGGTTCGAGTATTTCCCCTTGAACCCTGGACCCCTTGAACCCTTTTCAGCATGCCTGCCTGACCGGCAGCGTTACAATAAACTTCGCTCCTTCGCCGGGCATGCCCATTGCGCTTATGGTCCCCCCGTGTCTTTCGACTATCTTCCTGCAGATCGAAAGACCGATGCCGGTGCCTTCATACTCCTGCCGTCCGTGCAGCCTCTGAAATACGCCGAATATGCGTTCCGCGTATTTATTATCAAACCCTATGCCGTTGTCCTCCACAGTAATCTGACAGCTTTCTCCATCAGGACGGAGAAGGGGGGGGTCATTTTCATTGTTATGCACAAAGGTCCCCGAAATTTTGATCTCGGGAGGACTGTCTGTTTTATGGAATTTGAGGGCATTGCTTATAAGGTTCTGGAACAACTGCCGCATCTGAAGCGGGTCCGCGTCCAGTGTGGGCAGGTCGCTTACTTCGACATGTCCGCCTGTCTGCTCAATGCGCACCTCGAGATCGGCAAGCACTTCTTTTGTTACGCGCGACAGGTCGACAGGGACAAACGGCTGCGCCTTTGTCGTGACACGGGAAAACGACAGGAGGCCGTTAATGAGCTCCTGCATCCTTTTCGCGGAATTCATCATCCTCTCAAGGTAATCAAGGCCTTTCTCATCAAGTACATGGGCGTAGCCGGTCCTGAAGCGTCCACCGAAGGCCGTCACTTTCCTTAGCGGCTCCTGCAGGTCATGTGAAGCGATAGAGACAAATTCCTGGAGCTCCCTGTTGCTTATCCGCAGTTTTTCCGCGTTCAGGATCAACTCCGTTTCCACCCGCTTGCGTTCGATAATATTCCGGTCCAGCCTGAATATGGTTATTGAAATCACAACGAAAAAACAGAGCATCATCAGCGAGGGGAGGATGGAAAAATAAAGGACGGCCTTATTAAGTTTATTATGCCGTTCAGTGATGTCATAAGAAATTTCAAAGGCGCCGGTAAAAGCGCCTTCCTTCATCAACGGCACATAGGTTTCAACCACGTCAGCCTTTATCGTCCCGCCTTCAAAGGTCCCCGTGTCTCTTTTTATGAATTTTGAATAGGTCTTTCCCCCGGCCACTATTTTATGGAAATAAGCGTTCGAATTTATTTCTCCGGTGTCACTTGAGTCGGCGGAGTAGATAATCTCACCTTCCTTTGAGAAAAGCCTCAGGCCGGTAAATCCGAAATCGTTTTTCGCCATGCCGGCGTGATGGGCAAAATGGTCCGACAGGGCGTCTTTCGTCAGATCGCTTACATCTGAAAGAAGCATGGACTGCAAATGGCCGGCCGCGCGCTGCGCTTCCTCTTCCGTGTTCTGGACCAACAACCTGTTAAAAGACACATGGACGAACTGATAGTCGATCACCGGCACAAGAAGGGTTATCGCCAGGGTAATAAGAAACATCGTTTTTAAAATATTATCTCTTGGCATAACTCCGGTCCCTTCCGTGAAAATGTTTTTTATTGCCGTGTTATCAATCCGACAGTTTGATAACAATCAGCCATTGCAGCTTTTTTATCGGTAATTGCGGTTGATTTCTTAATTCTCTTAACTCATCAACTTTATAGCGGCTCATCGTGAAAGAGTGTGGGTGACATCTTATAAATTAGGATATGCTTAATGATGTCCCCCCTTTTAGTAAAGGGGGGCAGGGGGGGATAGGGGAATCATTCACCCCACATAACTGAGGAGTACTTGCCTGATGAGATTTCAATTGTAGATATGATGCATAATCTGTAAAATATCTGCAGGAGAATAAAGGCATGAAGACTCTTGAAGAAATAAAAACCATTTTGAAAGAGAACAAAGAAGAAGTCCTGCAAAAATACAAAGCCCGGATTAAGGGTGTCTTCGGTTCGTATGCAAATCTCATAGACCTTGTCGGCCTTTCTTTGTTCCTTGAGGAAAAACTCAATTGCCGTGTTGACGTTGTCCCTGAAGATACCATAAGAAAAGAGATTAAACCGGCGATTCTTCGTGAGGCTGCCTACTTATGAGAGATTACATAGAGCCGCCGTTTAATAAATCTTTGATAAACATAATACTAAAGCGGTTAGTAGAAAATCTTGATGTCGTTAAAATAATCCTCTTTGGTTCCTATGTATCCGGCAAACCGACCAAAGACAGCGATCTTGATCTTCTCATAGTTGTTAATACAAAGGAAAAAGGTATTAAACGTTATGCTATGGTCAGCGAGCTTTTAGAGCCGAGAAAAATACCTATGGATATCATAGTAAAAACACCCGAAGAGATAAAAAAGAGAACTAAAATGTTCGATCCTTTTATAAGGGACATTTTTGAAACCGGAAAAGTCCTCTATGAAAAAGTTTCCTGATATTCTTGAGTGGACATCAAAAGCAGAGCAGGACTACCAAACTGCGATGACAATGGCTCGAAAGAGGAAAAAACCTGTTCCCGATGTCGTAGGTTTTCACAGTCAGCAGTGCATTGAGAAATATCTCAAGGCATTTCTCATTTCAAAAAAATTGGATTTTCCCAAGACGCATGATCTTATTGAACTGCTTGAAATCGCAATCGCAAAAGATCCCCTGATTGAAGTTTACAGGAAAGACCTGAGAATCTTAAATCCTTTTTCAGTGCAATTCCGCTATCCCGGAGAAAGCGCAACTTTGAAGGAATCTGAAACAGCTTTAAAGACAATGAAGAAGGTTCGGAAGTTTTTCAGGGAAAGATTGAGTTTGTCTCCGGATTAATACCCAATCAGCAGAAGTAAAACCCTAAATATTCTCCGCCATCTCCCACACGCCGCAGGGGCAGATGCCGGCGCAGAAGCTGCACCCTATGCAGAGGTTCTCGTCGACCACGTATTCGTATGAGCCGTCTTCATATTCTTTCCTGCTGATGGCCCCGTAGTAGCAGGTGGCCTCGCACATCTTGCAGTCCCTGCATACGGCGCATGACATGCAGCGGTTAGCTTCTGTCTCGGGTTTAAAGGGCTCGCCTTTGCAGATGTCATAATAGGCGGTCTTTATCTTTTCATACGGGACCAGCGGTTTTTTGGCGGGCATGTAATAAGACCTTCCTGAAAGAAGGGCCTGAACGGCGTCTGCCGCCTTTCGGCCCTGGCCGATGGCATGAGTTACAAGGCCGAGTTTTGTGGCGTCGCCGATCGCGTAAACCTTCGGATCGGAAGTGTGTCCGACCTCGTCGGCCTCGATCCAGCCGTTCTTGTTTGTATGAACTGACGGGGGGAGGAATTCCGTCATCGGCGTATCACCTATGGATACAACGACAACATCGGCATCAAGCGATGAGCCGTCGGTAAAGTAAATCTTCTTTTCCTTCTTTACGAATTTTTCGGTAAATTTCGGCCAGACGATCTTTGTGCCGAGCGCCTGAGCGATCTCCAGCTCCTTGCCGAACGCCGCGGGCTTCTGGATGTCGACCGCGGTCACTTCCTTCGCGCCGCAGTGATATGCCTGCGCGGCAACGTCCATGCCGACGTTCCCCGCGCCTATGATGACCACGCTCTGGTCCTTAAGTTTCGGGACCCTGCCGATATTTATCCCTTTCAGGAAATCATAGGCGGAGACCATGTCATCAGAGCCCGGGACGTTCATCATCCTCGGTTTGTGCGCGCCGCACGCGACAACTACGGCATCATGCTTTTTATATATTTCTTCAAATTTCTTTTTATTTACTTTTGTCTCAAGATGGACCTTTACGCCGGCCTCTTCAAACCGTGAAAGCTCTTTTTTGAGCACCTCCTGCGGCAGTCTTTCCCTCGGGATACAGAGCTCGAGCTTGCCCCCGAGTTTTCCGGCGGCCTCATACAGGCTGATGTCATGTCCCTTCAGCGCGAGCTGCCACGCGGCAGACAAACCGCCGGGACCTCCGCCGATAACCGCGACTTTCCTGCCGGTCTTTTTCGCGCGCTTCGGGGCCTTTACTTCAAGGCTCGCCTTCCCAAGCTCCCGTATATTAAAAGCGCTGTCGACCTGCGACCGCGTGCAGGCCTGCATGCAGAGATTGGGACATATCTCCCCGCATACGGAGGCCGGGAGCGGACTGTACTGAAGGACCAGCTCCAGGGCCTCATGAAGTTTTCCCGCCCTGATAAGCTGCGCCCGTTTTTGAGTGGGTATGCCGGACGGACAGGCGTATTCACAGGGAGGGGCGTATTTATAATTATTCCATACCGGCTTGTATCTCCTGTCTTCCCCGGTTGTGATATAGGGAAGGACTGTGACGGGATGGTTCAGATATTCCGCAAAAATTCCGCCCTTGCCGACGCCGGACTCCCAGATGTTGCTACGGAACTCGGCGACGGACATTTTAAATATCTTTTTCTTCGCGCGCTCCTGGGCCGTGTAAGGAACGAGTTTATTCCAGTCATTTTTTGAACGGGTAAGTTCATCGTAGTATTCATTACGCTGTATCGCCTCAAGATAAGGCTTCATGCCGGCGGTAAGCCACTGCCAGTCCTGGTCTGTCAGATCAAGAAGCCTGACGTCTCCTTCACTGTAGCCCTGGATCGGCCCGCGGAAATATACCACCCCGCCTACCATTCCCACACACGGGCGGTAGCCGAGAATATTTTCGGGATTCCTGGGATTTACTCCACAGACAACAGCGATGCCGCCTGCCTTGAACTCCGCAAAGGTGTCGCCGACGTCCCTGAAGTACCATGACTGCGGCGGGTCGAACCTGGGATTGTGCTTTGTCATTGTATCGCAGCGCGCTCCGCCGCTTCCCTGCACATAGAGGGTCCCCTGTGCCGCGGCGTTGTGTGCCCCGTTTGTGACGTCGCCGAGGACTGTGATCTTTGCCCCGCAGTTTATCCAGCCTATGTCGTCGGAGGCGCTTCCCTTTACAACGATCTCGGTGCCGAACATGCCCATGCTGCCGAGCCGTTGCCCCACAGGGCCTTCTACGGTAATCTTTACCGCCTCGCCCCTGGGCCATATCCTGCCGCCGAGGCCCTGCTGCCCGTCGGCAACAACCTCAATTTCTCTCGCGCCCTGACGCACCGCGTCCTGTATCTCTTCCTCAAAGATCCGGGAAGGGGTGCGTTTACCGTCGATGTTTCCTTTTAAGGTAATCTTATTCATAGTTATATCGGCGTCACTCACCTGAAAATACTTTCAAAGCCGTCATTCCGGCAGTCCTTAAGCCGGAATCCAATTCCTTCTAAAAAATATTCTGGATTCCCGCTCAACAGACTGCGGGAATGACATGTTTTCAGTCTGTGTTCTGACATCTGTGTTCTGTCTTTAACATACATAATTAATCTGCAATCTCTCCGCAATCGCATGATCGTCCGTGCTTATGCCGTCCGACATGCCGATGGGCAATTCCATGCTCCTGCCCATGGGCGCGAAGATCTTCTTCAGCTCTACATCCAGTGACTTATAGACTTCGACGACCCGTTCTGCGACTTTTTCCGGGTCGAGCCTTCTGTACAGTTTAGGGTCCTGAGTTGTAATGCCCCTGGGACACTTGCCCAGGTTGCACACATTGCAGCGGTTCATTTCATCTCCATGACACCACGCCGCGGACTGCATTATGTATTTCCCGATCGAGACAGCGGAAGCGCCGAGCATGAACAGCGCCGCGGCGTTTGCCGCGAGGTTCCCCTTCTTGCCGATGCCTCCGGCCGCAATGAGAGGCAATTCATTCTGTTTGCCGTGCCTGACCAGGTCGAGATAGCATTCTCTTATATTCGACGCGATGGGGTGGCCCATCGTATCCATCGACACATTGTAAGCGGCCCCTGTTCCGCCGTCTTCTCCGTCAATTGAGATGGCCGCGGCATACGGGTTTCTTACAAGATTGTTCAAAACCGCCTTGGCGGTCCTCGTCCCTGAAATCTTTGGATACACCGGCACCCTGAAGCCCCAGGCCATAGACATTGACTGGATCATCTTGGCAACGGACTCCTCGATTGAATATTGGGTCTGGTGCGTCGGTGGTGACGGGAGGTCTACGCCCATCGGCACCCCTCTTATCTCCGAGATCAGCTTAAGCACCTTGTGGGCCATGAGCAGGCCGCCGTCACCGGGTTTCGCGCCCTGGCCGTATTTGATCTCTATGGCGCACGGGTCCTCCACCATATGTGGAAGGGCCCGGACGATCTCATCCCAGCCGAAATAGCCGGAAGCGATCTGCGGTATAAAATATTTTATAAACCTCGATTTCAAAAGCCGCTGAGGCATGCCGCCTTCACCGGAGCACATCACAACGGGCATCCCCTCAACCTCGTTCAGGTACGTAATGCCCATCGCCAGCCCTTCCCACATGGTGGGAGAAAGCGCGCCGATTGACATGCTGCCGATTATTACCGGGTATATCTCCCGGACCGGCGGGATGAACCTGCCGGTTGCACGGTCCGCTTCAAGCTTGCCGTTCACCATCTTTACAGGAAGCTCCTCGGCGGGAAGGATCCTGCCCAGGTAAGTCCTGATCCTGAATTCATGTCTGCCCGCGTCAAGCGCCGGGTCGGTGAGCATGGAAATACGGGTGAACCTGAGCCGGTCCAAAGTTGACGGAAGCGGGTCATTCCTCCTGCCGCCTCTTCTGTAAGGATGTCCGCCTTTATTTTTATGGAAATTGAATTTATGCTGCGGATTATACTCCGGTTCTATGGCTTCGTTAGGACAAACAAGGGTACAGGTGCCGCACCCGATGCAGTAGCGGTCGATGTTCGTTGTCTGTTTGACCATTGTCGTGACGACCCGCGCCGCCTTCGGCTCAGGCGTCATCCCTTCCGACTGTACCAACCGTTTCACCACAACAGCCGGTTCTATTGAAAGCATGGGACAAACCGCCGTGCACCTTCCACAGCGTTTGCACCTGTCGTCGCGCCATCTGACTATATAAGGTAAATCTTTTACAGAAAGCTCATGATTATGGTCTAACCGTGAAGCTGGTTCCATACCGTCACCTCCTGCGCGTCCGGCCTGACAATGACCATATCGTACTTCATGGGGAATACGTCCCGGGATTTATCTCTTTGCGGCACTACGCTGTCAAGCCCGCACTCTTCGGACATGAATCCGTATTTGCCCTTCGCGCCGCCGACAACACCCGGCCTCAGTTTCTTTGCGTCCTGGACCATAAGGCAGGTCCCATCAGGCGCAAAGGCAATGACACAATTGGGGCCGTCTATACAAAGCGGCCTTAAGGAAATCTTCAACAATCTTGCCGCCTCGCTGTCGGACCTTTTATCGATCTCCGACTGTTTCAGCGGTGTTATGACGTCTTTATAGTATGTAAGCGGATAACCGAGCTGCTTGCATGTGTAGTGAAGAATATGACAGAACACCTCGCTGTCGCTGTTATAGCCGATATACCCGGGGAAGTTCCTGCTCATCAGAAATTCCCTGATCGGCACGAACGCCGTATTCTCTCCGTTTGTCATCGAACCATAGCCCTGAATGAAAAAAGGATGACAGGCATACATATTGATGGCGTAATTGGTATTCTGCCTTCCCTGGGCAAAAATAATCTTTGCCTTGAGCGGAGATTTATCAAGACCGAAAAACCCGGAAAGCTCAAGAGGGTCGCCTACCTCTTTCAATGTAAGAATATCGGGATAAAAAGAAAATACGATAATCGACTCATCGTTTTCACCGAATTTCCTCAAAGCAAGTCTCGTCTTCAAAAGCAGGTCTTCCTTCTCTTCAAAAGCCCTGTCCCTGTAGACGTCGGGATAATCATATACCCTCGCGAAATAATGGTCCCGTCCAGCGATGCCTTTGACAGGCTTTATCTTGGGGGTCCACGCGTATTTCAGCTTGAACCCGAGTTTGTTCATGTAATCATCAAGCGTCTTCATCCCGTCTTTGGAGCAGATGCCGGACAGGATGGGATAGTCCTTCAACTCTTCAAATTCACCGCCGAGACGCTTCAGGATAAGGCCCATGCCCGAACCGTCATGCCCTTCCTTCATGGTCTCAAGGGCGGTTATATTCTCTATAGGCGAAAAATATTCGCTCGATGTTATCGCGGCAAGCCTGCACATAATTTTTTCTCACTTCTTTTCAAAGCGTTCAGTCTGGTGATAGACGCGGCTTAAAGGAAAAGCGTTCCTCCAAATGTTAATAATACCAATAAGAGGCGGTATTTGTAAACTTGATTGACCTGGCAGTATATAGTATGATTTATATCATATTCTTTTACCATGCATGGCAGGAAAATTTTTGTAGAAGACGTGTTGAAAACCATTAAAATCAGGGAGGTGAACCGGCTAATTCCCAAGTTTCAAAAAAACTTGTAACGGTTTCTCTTATAACTATTTCAGAAAAGGAGGGTTCAAGATGAAAAAGTGGCTAACGATTGTATCTGCAGCAATGGTTGTTATTCTTGCCGGACTCGCCGCATATGCTTTACACCCGGAAAAAGGAATCCCCGCCATCCCCTATGAAGCGATTATAAAACATCTGCCGTTTGCCGCGGGTGGAGATTTACGGTATCACATTACCGTGCATAAGCCTTACAAGGAATGGGACAAATGGCCCGGGAAAGGTGAAATGTACCCGGGGAAGGAGCCTCATGGGGCGCTTCTGACAACTTATGTTAACAAGACCGCGCTTGATTCAATAAAAAAGGCAAAAGGCATGGCAGAAGACTCGATAATCGTAAAGGAAAATTATGACAGCGGCAAGAAACTTAACGCGGTGACGGTAATGTATAAGGTAAAGAACTATAATCCTGAAGGAGGCGACTGGTTCTGGGCAAAGTATGATCCGCAATTTAATATACTCGGGGAAGGAAAAGTCGAGGGCTGCATCAAGTGCCACGGTTCCGTGAAGGACAATGATTATATTTTTACGGGGAAAGTGACCGGGAAATAGTAATTTTCTGAATTTAACAGTTGAACAAGGGCAAAAAAATGTGTATGCTTTTTAAGAGGCTGCACATTTTTTTGTTTTATGGCGCGAAGGCAAGGATAATACAAACATGAAAATAGGCTTTATCGGCCTGGGCAAAATGGGAATGAATATGGCGCAGCGCCTGCTGAACAGCGGGTTTGAGGTCGTCGCTTACGCGCGGACCTCCGAATCGGTAAAAAAGGCGGAAGAAAAAGGCGCATCCGGGGCCGTATCCATCCCTGATTTGGTAAGTAAACTGAAAAGCCCCCGCATAATATGGCTCATGGTGCCTGCCGGCAACGCGACCGAAGAAACTATAAACAGGCTCACGCCGTTACTGGAAGAAAGAGACGTCGTTATCGACGGCGGCAATTCTTTTTATAAAGATTCAATGCGCAGGGCGGAAGCGCTCGGAAAAAGAAAGATATCTTTCCTTGACGCAGGGACCAGCGGAGGGATATGGGGATTACAGGCAGGTTACTGTCTTATGGTCGGCGGAGAAAGGGACGTGTTTCAGTCCGCGGAGCCGGTTTTCAGGGCCCTTGCCCAGGAGAACGGATACGCGCATGTAGGCCCTGCCGGGGCCGGCCATTTTGTGAAAATGGTCCATAACGGCATTGAATACGCGATGCTTCAGGGATATGCCGAAGGGCTTGAGATCCTGCACGCAAAAAAAGAATTCGACCTCGACCTGCGGAAAATAGCAAATTTATGGAACCACGGCAGCGTGGTCCGGTCCTGGCTGCTTGAGCTTGCGGAGGGCGCTTTCGGCAAAGACCCGGGGCTGGAATCAATCCGTGGTTTTGTGGAAGACTCCGGCGAAGGCCGCTGGACGGTCGCAGAAGCAATCAGGCTAAATGTCCCTGCGCCCTCGATTACCTTATCACTTATGGAACGTTTCCGTTCAAGGCAGGATGAGTCATTCAGCGCAAAAGTGATCGCGGCCCTCCGTAACGAATTCGGGGGACACGAGGTGAAGAAAAAGTGAGAAGTTAAAAGTAAGAAGTGAGAAGTAAAGAAAATCCGTGGCAAAGGAATAACATATGGAATCCACCGGACAAAGGCCTGTCGATGAGAACGCCCCTTTCTGTGAGATTGCTCCTGAGAAATTTGATATTGAACCTTTTACGCTGGTCATATTCGGAGCCACCGGGGACCTGAGCAGGCGTAAACTGCTCCCTACCCTGTTTCACCTCTGCCTGGACCAGAATCTCCCCCCGGAGTTTTCGATAATAGGATTCGCTTCAACCGGCCGCTCAGACGATGATTACCGTAACTTTGTGAAACTGGCAATAGAGGAGCACAGTGAGGAAGCCATACCATGGCCCTGCTGGGAAAGGTTCAGCGCCAACCTTTATTATATTTCAGGCCGCTTTGATGATGAAGACAGCTACAAAATACTTTCCCGGCGTCTGGCGGAGCTTGCCAGGCCGACGACAAGAGGGACAAAGGAAATAATCTTCTACATGGCAGTGCCGCCGCAGCACCTGCCCGACATTATGAAACTCCTTATAGCCTGCAAACTTTGCCGGGGCGCCTTTAACACAAGGATCATTGTGGAAAAACCTTTCGGACAGGACAGGAAATCGGCCGCGGAGCTTAACGTCCTTCTGTCAACGGCATTTGACGAGAGTCAGATATACAGGATCGATCACTATCTGGGAAAAGAGACCGTCCAGAATATCCTTTTCTTCCGTTTTGCGAACAGTATCTTTGAGCCGCTCTGGAACCGGCGTTATATAGACCACGTGCAGATAACCGTCGCGGAGTCCCTCGGCATTGAAAACAGGGCCCGCTTTTACGAAGGAGCAGGCGTTGTCAGAGATATTGTTCAGAACCATATGCTGGAGCTCCTCGCGCTGGTCGCCATGGAGCCTCCGATAGGCTTTGAGGCGGATTACATAAGGGATGAGAGGGTAAAGGTCTTCCGGACCATCCGGCAGATGGATGATGAATATATAGACGGATACACGGCGCGGGGACAGTATGGCGCGGGGGTGATAGATGAGAAAGAGGTCCCCGGCTACCGCGAAGAAAATAACGTCTCTCCGGTTTCCCGCACGGCGACTTATTTCGCGGGCAGGTTTTATATTGACAACTGGCGCTGGGCCGGGGTGCCTTTTTACCTGCGGACGGGCAAGCGGCTGAAAAAAAGAATTACCGAAATCAGTATCCATTTCAGACAGCCCCCGTTAAAACTCTTCAGCACCGTATGCGAAATCAGGGAGCCGAATTTTCTTGTGTTAAGAGTGCAGCCCCGGGAAGAGATTTCTCTTCATATCGGCGTTAAATATCCGGGCATAGGCAATCAACTGTACCCCGTAAACATGAATTTTAACTACGAGAGGGATTTCCCCGTGGACGTCCATTTTCCCCTGCCTTATGAGAGGCTTCTGCTGGACTGCATGAAGGAAGATCAGACGTTGTTTGCCAGACGGGACGAGATCGAAGTTATGTGGGCCGCGGTGGACCCGATAATCAGGAGATGGGAAGATACCCCGCCGCCTGATTTTCCCAACTACGCGGCCGGGACCTGGGGGACTGAAAAGGCGGATGAGCTGATGCAAAACGACGGCCGCCAGTGGCGGATATGGTAAAGCAAAGGGGCAAGGGGCAAGGGGCAAGGGGCAAGAACAAAAGAGAAGTAATCATATTCAAAAGCATCGACGAAATGGCGGATTTTTTAATTGGGCAGTGGAAAGCTATTTCAGAAAAGGCAATAAAAAACCGGGGGCAATTTACTGCCGCTCTTTCGGGAGGGAAGACCCCCCTCGGCTTCTTTCAGAAACTTTCCGGAGAGAAAAATCTGCCGTGGGACAAAACACATATATTCATGGTGGACGAGCGGTTCGTTCCGTATAAGAGCGCGGAAAACAATTATCATCGGATCAACACTGCCCTGCTGCGGCATGTCGCGGCGCCTGCCAGAAACATCCACCCCGTCCTTACGTCGGAAAGCTCGCCTCTCGCGTCAGCGAAAAGATATGAGCGGGAGCTGATCTCCTTCTTCAAAATCACCGGCGGCAACCTGCCGGAATTTGACCTGGTATTGTTAGGCATCGGCGGGGACGGACATACCGCTTCTCTTTTCCCGGGGACTTCCTCCCTGAAGGAAAGGAAGCATCTGGCCGTGCCGGTGACACTTTCAAACAACAAAATCAGAGAGAGGATTACCATTACCCTGCCCGTAATCAATAACGCGAGGCATATCATGTTTTTAGTCGGCGGCCCAAACAAGGCCGGGATCGTTAAAGAGGTGATTTTGAACAGGAACAGCCCGGCGCCCGCCTCAATGGTGAAGCCGGAAAAAGGGAAGCTGTTTTTCCTGCTTGATGAAGGCGCGGCGGCGTTGTTAACAAAGGATTAACCACAGAGGGCACAGAGGCACGGAGAAGAACTCTGTGTCTCTGTGACTCAGTGTTTAGAAATAAGGAGGTACTCATGCCAAAGGTCGAAAACACCCAGGAGAATTTCAACATCTGCATGGAATACTGCAAACCCTGTCTCACGTATTCAGACATAGAAGGTGAAGGGTTGTTCTGCGCCAGGGGCAAAAGCAGCGCGCCGAAGGCCAAAAAAGGCTGCAACTGCGGCTTCTGCCCGGTGCAGCAGAAGTCCGGATGCAGGGGGACGTACTATTGTGTTGAAGGGGCGTGTGAATAACAGGCTAAGGGCAAATGGCGAAAGGCTAAAGGAAAGATAAAAAGCAGTTAATTATCTTAATGTCAGGCTTTCTCTTGAATACTTGACGATAGGCGACAGGAAGAATTCTACTATCCGCCTTTTCCCTGTTTTTACTTCCGCGCTTACGGTCATCCCGGGGGAAAGCGGCACATTCCTGCCGTTAACCGTCAAATTCGATTTTTCCGGCCGGACTTTTATTTTATAAACGGGGCCCAGCTTTTCATCATCAAATGCATCAGGACTTATTGATACAACCTTGCCTTTGATAGTCCCGTATTTCTGGAATGGAAATGTATCCAGCTTTATCTCAGCCTCCTGGTCCATTTTTATAAATCCTATATCCTTATTCAGCGCCGTTGCCTCAACAATGAGCGGCATTCCATCAGGCACAATTGTAACAATCGGCTCTGCCGGCGTTACAACCCCCCCGATCGAAGATGCAGACAGGCCGTGAACAGTGCCGTTAACAGGCGAGCGGAGGTATTCAAGGTCATATTTCTTCTTTGCCTTGATAGCTTCACCTTCAACTGCCGTGATATCTTTTTCTTTGTCCACTAAATCGCTGAGAATGGTCCTTTCTTTTTCTTTCACAAGGGCCTCGAGATTTTTTACCGCTTCTTCAAGACCGTCTTTTGCCTGCCCGATGATTTTCTTCTGTGCTTCAATCTCCTGTTCAGTCGAATACAATTCCTTCTGTTTATCAAGCAAAGCCATCTTTGAAGTCAGTTCTTCCTTATAAAGCTCGCCCAGCATGCCCTCCTGCTCCTTTAATATCGCGTATGATTTCCGGAGTTTGATCAAAATAGCTTCTGCCGCGAGCACGCCGTTTTCCCGTTGAGCAATGACAGACTTTAAAGTTTCTTCTTTAGCCCTGAATTCCGCTTCCCGCGCTTCTTTAAGCTTGCTCTGAAATTTGAGAATAATAGGCGAGAGGCCAGAGGCAAGGGGCAATGGGTCATTCCTGTCACCTCTCGCCTCTTGCCCCTCGCCTGTCTTTATCGCCTCTTGCCCGATTTCAGCCAGAAGCCTTTCCTTGTCAGCCCTGTGCAGCGATAGTGTTTTCTCTGCGCTCTCAACATCAGCCTCTTTTATTGTAGTGTCAAGCTCAATAAGTATCTGCCCCTCCTTAACATGCTGGCCTTCTTTCACATGGATTGCCCTTACTACTCCTGTTTCAACCGGCTGTATGACTTTTATTCTTCCATCGGGGATTAACTTGCCCCTCGCCACAGCAACTTCATCTACCCGGCCGAAATATGCCCAGGTGAAGACCGCTATGGTCAGGGAAAAAATCACCCATATCAGCAATCTATGAGCAGGAGAAGACGGGGTCTCCTCTATCTCAAGGGCAGGCGGTAAAAATTCATAATCGAGGTTGTCGGGTTTAAAAAAATTTCTCAATTGTTTAAACATATCTTTTCAAAAGGCAAAGGGCAAAAGGCTAAGGGCTAAAGGGAAAGCTTCGCACATTGTCGTTCCTTTCGCCATTAGCCTTTTGCCATTCTTTTTTTCCCTTCGCCATTAGCCTATCGCCTCTCGCCTGTCTTTATTGTCTTGCCTGCTGTTTATATAAATAATGATAAAGCCCTTTTTTCTCTATTAACTCTTCATGGCTTCCGGTTTCTATAAGCCTGCCTCTGTCTATGGCCATTATTTTTTTGGCGATTCTTAATGTCGAAAGCCTGTGCGCGATAATGATCACTGTCCGACCCTGACATATTCTGCTCAGGTTTCTCTGGATAATGTTTTCCGATTCATAATCAAGTGCGGAGGTTGCCTCATCAAATATCAGAAGCCGGGGATTGGTAAGCAAAGCCCTTGCGATAGCAACCCTCTGTCTCTGTCCTCCTGAGAGGGCCGTTCCTTTTTCACCGACCATTGTGTCATAGCCTTCAGGCAGTTCGAGTATAAACTCATGCGCGCCGGCAAGCTGCGCCACCCTTATTATATCTGCCATGTTCGCGGAGGGATGATGAATGGCAATGTTGTCCCTTACACTGCCATTAAAGAGGAAGTTTTCCTGAAGCACTACCCCGATCTGACGTCTGAGCCACGCGGGGTCTGCAAGGGATATATCTATCCCGTCAATGAGTATTTTTCCTGACTCCGGAATATAAAGCCTCTGGATGAGCTTTGCTATAGTGCTCTTTCCGGAACCGCTTCTTCCCACAATGCCTACCGTCATACCCGGAGCGATATCAAATGTCATATCTCTCAGCACTTCTGAACCGTCAACCCTGTACCTGAATGTCACACCCTCAAGTCTTATATGCCCGCGTATGGCCGGAAGCGCTGCCTTTGCAGGGTTCATGGCTGGTTCGGGTTTTGAGTTGAATATATCTCCGAGCCTTCTCACGGAAAGCCCGGCCTGCTGGAAATCCTGCCACATCTGAACGAGCCTCAGCACCGGGTCGCTCACACGTGCGGAAAGCATCTGAAAGGCTATGAGCTGCCCGACGGTCAGTTTTCCCTCCATAACAAGATGCGCGCCGAACCATAGTATTAACAAATACGATGACCTGTTGATAAACTGGCCGATGGCCCCGGCAGTCCCTGATAACTTATAGGTCTTAAAGCTTGCGCGGATATATTTGGAAAGTAATCCTTCCCATTTCTTCTGTGCTTCAGGCTCAAGCGCGAAGGATTTCACTGTCTGGACGCCTGAAACCGCCTCAACAAGATACGACTGCGCGTCAGCCCCCCTGTTGAACCTCTCATCGAGCCGGTGTCTGAGCACCGGCGTCACAATTGCCGAGAGGGCCGCAAATAAAGGCAGGGCAGCGAGCGCGACAAAGGTCAGCGTTGTGCTGTAGAAAAACATGACTGTGATGAAGACTGCCATGAACATGACGTCCAGTACGGATGTCAGCGGCGCCCCGGTAAGGAATTGCCTGATATATTCAAGTTCCCTGACTCTGGCTATTGTATCTCCCACTCTTCTTACTTCAAAGTATCTGAGCGGCAGGGCAAGAAGGTGTTTGAAAAGCCTTGTACTGAGGATAACGTCTATCTTGCTCGTGGTATGGGTGAATACGTATGTCCTCAGTATGCTTAGGACAGCTTCAAACAGGGCAATAGCCACAAGTCCGATTGCAAGCACATCAAGAGTAGTAATGCCTCTGTGAACGAGGACTTTATCAATAATTACTTGTGTGAATATCGGGGTTATCAGTCCGAATATCTGGAGGACCAATGAGGCGATCAGTACCTCTGAAAGGGGCTTCCGGTACTTCCAGATTGCGGGAATAAACCATTTCAGCCCGAAGATCTCCTCTGAAAATGATTTAAGCCCACGATGGGCGATAAGGATTATTTCGCCGGTTTGATCAGAATCCTGGCGAAGGGCAAAGGGCAAAAGGCTAAAGGTTTTTTCCCTTGCCTTTCGCCCTTCGCCATTAGCCTTTTGCCATTCCTCTATCCATAAATTTAAAAAATCATCTCTTTTGATGATCGCAGGTTTATTTTCTGCAGGATTAAGAATCAACACCTGTTCATCATCAGCCTTTGCAAGTATTGCATAATGCCTTTCGCCATTTGCCCTTTGCCTTTCGCCCGTCTTTATTATCGCCGGCAGCGGAAGCCTCTGAAGTCGCTCATAGTTTACCGACGCCGACTTCGCCTTGAATCCAAGCTCCTTTGCCGCCCTAATTATATCGACGGAATTCATGCCGCCGTTCCCGACGGCAAAGGTGTGTTTCAACTGCGCCGGATCCGCAGGAACACCGTGAAATTGCGCTATCATCACAAGGCAGCTTAAGCCGGTGTCGGCTTTCAGATCATCAGCAGGCTTCGAGGTATTATGAGAAGTTATGTCTTCTTGAGTGGTGGTTTCCATGTTTAATACGGCAAAAGGCTAATGGCGAAGGGCAAAAGGGAAAAACAAAAGACAAAGATAGCTATTCTTACCCTTTTGCCTTTCGCCCTTAGCCTTTCGCCTTTCTTTAAGTCTGCGTCCAATACTGCGCCAGCACCTGCTGCACGTCCTGTGGTCTTTCCTGTATTGCCTGGCTCCAGTTGCTCAGGTTATTGTTCGTGCAGAACGTCGCCATGGCCTGGATAAGCTGGTCGACCTGGGTGTTCTGCAAAAGGCTTCCGTCTTCCGCGCGAAAGAGCTCTGTCTGGTAATTGGCGTTTGAATACCAGCTCGTGACCGCTGCATGGTCGCCTGTTCCATTGATCGCGATATCGAGATTGCTGCCGGTCCGGCTGAAAATCAGATCGAGAGGGTTTACACTGAATTCTACTGTGTCGGTAATCCCGGCGGCCGTATCATAATTACTAATGGTATCCACTCCGCTGCCGACACCAAAACGGTAGATATCATTGCCTGCGCCGCCGTTGAGGGTATCGTTACCGGCTCCGCCGTCAAGGATGTCATCACCGTCATCCCCGTTAAGGGTATCAGTCCCGGTTTCGCCGTACAAAGTGTCATTGCCGGTCCCGCCGTAAATAGTATCATTCCCAGCGTTTCCATACACTGCATCATTTAATGAACTGCCGCTCAGAAAATCATTGTTTACCGTGCCTCTTGCAATAAACGGAATGGACACCCCCAAATCCGCTCCGTTGATAATCGTGCCGTCGGCAAACTTGAACTGCTCTATTTTGTAATAGGAAGGATTGCCGGTAGTGAACCAGTTAACGATCTTGAATGTATCCGTTATACCATTAATCTTT
>QZKO01000079.1 GCA_003599505.1 Nitrospiraceae bacterium
CAATATCAGGGTGCAAACTTATTGGCAACTGGGTGAGCGGATCGTCAGAGAGGAGCTGAACAACCAGGACAGGGCTGACTATGGGAAATATCTGGTTGATAATTTAGCGGTTGATTTGGGTGTTAAAAGGCAAAGGCTGTATGAATTCGTTCAGTTTTACAGGGCGCATCCAATTGTCCGCTCACTGAGCGGACAATTGAGCTGGACTCACTACAGACGGTTACTTGCAATAGAAGTTTTAATCATGATCGTTCCCGGTTACAGTCTTCTCCAGGCTTCTTCCAATGACCTTCACAACAAGCAGTACCAGAAAAACAAGACTCAGCGACGCCACCGTCATAGGCGCTGTAGGTAAATCTATTTTGTAAGATATGCCTATGCCGATAATGCTTGCCGCAAACCCCGCAATCCAGCCGATCATCAAAATCCTGAAAGGGTCTCTCGTGTAAAGTCGTCCGATAAGCGCGGGGATTATCAGGAATGAAAAGACCTGAAGTATCCCGGCCATCTGGACGGACTTCGCAAGGACGAGCGCAAAGGTGACAAAGAAGAGAAACTCCCAGAAAAAGCCGTTTCCGCCTTCAAACGTAAGTGCAAGGAATTTCTTCCTGAAGATGAAATGAAAAGAACCGATAATCCCGTACAGGATAACGGCGGAGATGATGTCTTTCGGAGTCAGCCACAGGATATTACCGCTGAGGATCGCCTTGAATTCTTCGGCCCCGTGCGGCGACCTGTCGAGGATGAGGATGCTCACGGCGAAAGAGAATATATAGAGCACGCCGATGAACGCTTCAATGTTGACGAAGCGCCCGAACCTCCTCGAAAATGAAAGTATGGAGGCCCCCAGGATCGCAAATATCACAGACATGACATACGTGTTCTCATAGGAAAGGAAGAACGACAGGGCTATCCCTATGCCGATGAACTGGGCCAACGCAATATCGACAAAGATGATGCCCCGTTCAAGGATATGGATGCCGAAGTAGGCATGAATCAGGATCAGGACCACGCATGCAAGAAACGGATAAAAAAGAAAACTGAGGGCCTCCATAATCATGCCTCCCTATTCCAGACCCTTCAGGACTTCATCCATCAGGCTGAACCAGTCTTTTGCAGTTTCAGTTGCGCCGACATCGTGAGGGAGCACAACCGACCTCGCCCCTGTTTTGAGCGAAAGGGATGCGGCCTCCTTTTTCCCGGCAACATATGTAGCGATGATGGCGTTCGGCTTTGCTTTTTTTATCAGCGCTATCATCTCCTCGATATGGCCTGCTGAGGGCGGGATACCCGGCTTCGGCTCTATATACCCAAGTATCTGAAAGCCGTTTTCCTGCGCGAGATATTCAAAGAGCTTGTGATAGGAGATGTATTTTTTACCTTTAAGCGGCATACTGCTCCACTGCCTCTGCTTCTCCGCGAGCCGGTCTTTGAAAAGCTGCAGGTTACTACGATAGAAATCCGCATTGCCGGAGTCTATGCCGGAAAGTGCGTTTGCCATGCCTTCAGCCACTCTCAGGATGTTCTTTGGGGAGAAGTGATAATGCGGATTGCCGAGGGGATGCACATCCCCCATGCTTCTATCAAAAGAGGATGGTTTCTCCATAGGCGTGATAAACTGCGAACAGTCAAGGTTTCCGGTCCGCCCCGGCTGTATGCCGGGGTTGTTGGAAGACTCTATGATGCGGGGAAGGTAGCCGATCTCGAGTTCAAGACCGTTATACATGAGTATGTCCGCTTTTCTTGCGGCAAGGATCATGCTCGGCCTGGCCTCGGCGAAGTGCGGGTCCTGCATGGGCTTGATAAGCGTAGTGATCTCGATGTTATCTCTGCCGATCTCCTTCGCAATGCTCCCTATCCAGGGAAGTGTCGTCACGACCTTCACTTTTGCAAGCGATGGAGTTGCAGCCAGCAATATCATCAAAACGGCAAGCAAATATTTATTCATTGAAAAAACCTCCTCTTTCTGATTTGATCTCTGTGCCTCTGTGTGCTCTGTGGTTTATTTCCTAAAACGGATGCGCCGCATGAGCGCCGATTCCCATGATAAACTGGAGCCACCACTCATGGTTTGTCTCTTCATTCCTTGCTGATTTATCATGATTATACTGGAGCTTTATGCGCGAAAATTCAGTCGGATGAAATTCGAGCATCCCGGTCCCCCTCCAGGGTTTCCCGTCGAAGTCCTGCTCCTCACCTGATAGCTGATATTCATCTTTGAACAGGTCGAGGACATCATATCTCGCCCCGAGACGCCATCTGTCCCACCCGTAAACAGCTTGAATATAGGCCCCGTCCTGGGCCCGCTTGAGCGTGTCAACGACAGCCTCGCCATCTTCATCCAGGAGTGCGTCGCCGTTTTCATCAAAGGCGCTTAGATCACCCTCCTGCGTACGATAGAGGTATTCGCTCTGGACCGTGAAATTCCTTCCCCTTGACGGCTTCCATTTGTACGTAAGCTCGAATCCATAGAGTCTGGAATCCCCTTCGAACTCCGTGTCCTCTTCTATCGAGCCGGTCTTTGTCTTTCCTGTCATCACCGAGGGACCGAACAGGATAGTCGAGTCATCAGTAAGATCAAAGGACGCCTTTGCGAAGAAAGTATAAGCATGGGGTCCGGACTTGGCGTCCTCGCCGAAGAGTATCTCGTTTTCACCCTGAAGGACTTCGGCGCCCAGTAGGGTGTAGAAGGGGAGTGCAGGAAAAAATGTAACCTGTGCCCCTTTTTCGATCACACCCTCACCTCCCATAAATGCCCGGTACGGCAGTGGGATGTCCGCAAAGTCCCATGCATGAGGATGCTGGGAGTTGATCCTTCCAAAGCTGCTTTTAAACTTCCCGCCTTTCGCCTGCAACCCATGCGGCAGTGACGTGGTAACAAAAAATGCCTCTTCAAGCTCTACTCCCTCTTCCGTCACGGGGATGGTCGCATAGAGATTGAAATACGGGTCAACAGGAGCAAACAGGAAGAGCTCCGCTGCTTCAAGGCTAAAGCCCTTGCGGTTCTCAAGGCCCTCTGTCGTAAAACCGGGGATGCTTCTGTTCTCAAGCTCCTCCTCGGTAAGGTTCGACGAATATACAAAGGTATCGAGCACAAGTGAGATGTTCGGGTTCGAAAGCGCGGATGCGCCGAATAGCCCGGAGGCTGCCTGCGCTTTCGGCTTTTCAGCTTCCTCTTTGACCGTGCCCGCGGTTTCCTGCGGCTTTTTATTGTTTAATTCTTCCCTGAGCTCATTGATAATTTTATGCTGCTCTTTTATGGTTTCTCCCTGCTGCTGAATCGTATCTTCCAGCGCTTTCAGCCTTGATTCAATGTCAGCTCCGTATGACGGCATAGAAAGACATAGAGTAAAAATGATGAATAAGAATGCTGCCCACCTTTTCATAGGGTTCTCCTTTTCAATGAAATATACGCAGGACATGGACACACCTGTCCCGCTGTTGTGAAATGTGAAATGCCTGGAAAAGAGTTAGACCGGAGGGGCGCGTAAAGATATGCTGGTTACATAAACAGAGCCGAAGGTAATCGGCTCCCGGGGTAAATCTATAGCGGCATATGTCAGGACGACATTGCCGGAAGCAAGGCATAGAAGAAGCCGACAGGCTTTGCGACAGGATAGCCATAATCGTAGAGGGCAGGATAATCTTCACAAACGCCCCGGAGGCCCTGAAAAGGCAGAGTGTCATGATTCATCTTCTGTCCGCTGATAACGGAGTTGACACGGCTACTAAAATGAGCTATACTCCAAATTAGTTAAACTAAATTGGAGTATATTCCGGAATGAAAGAGTTCAAAAGAATTCTGAATATCAAATTACCTGATAAGCAGTCTGCCTTTTTATGGGGCGCCAGGAAGACAGGTAAAAGCACATATTTGAAAAAGCGCCTTCCCAACAGCATCGTATTTGATTTTCTTAACACAGATATTTTTTTTAAAATTTCTAAAAATCCGGCGCTGTTGCGGGAAATCCTTTCAGCAAAAGACAAAGGTCCACTTAAGCATCCGATAATATTGGATGAGGTGCAAAAGGTCCCGCATGTGCTGGATGAAGTGCATTGGCTGATAGAGAACAAAGGTTTAAGGTTCATTCTCTGCGGTTCGAGCGCCAGAAAACTGAAGCGGGGACATGCCAATCTTCTTGGGGGCAGGGCATGGCGTTATGAAATGTTCCCTCTGGTTACGACTGAAATAGAAAATTTTAACCTGCTCAGGGCGCTGAATCAGGGACTCATACCATCGCATTATCTCCAAAGCAGTGAGAATGCAAAGAAGTCGTTAAATGCTTATGTTCAGGATTATTTAAAAGAAGAGGTCTTTGCCGAAGGATTGACCCGCAATGTCCCGGCATTCTCAAGATTTTTTGACGCCTTTGGATATTCGCACGGCGAACTTACCAACTATTCCGATATTGCGCGTGATTGCGGCGTAGATTCAAAGACGGTCAAGGAATATTATCAGATACTCGTGGATACGCTCATGGCAATTAGAATAGAACCGTTTAAGAAAAGACAGTCCCGGCAGGTTATAACCAAGGCAGTAAAATATTATCTCTTTGATGTGGGAGTAGCCGGCTGCATTACTAAAAGGCATTTGTCCGAAGAAAGGGGGGCTGAGTTCGGCAAGGCTTTTGAGCATTTTATACTTATGGAAATTACCGCGTACCGCTCTTACGGAAATCATGATTTCAGGATTAATTTCTGGCGGACCAAGTCCGGCCTTGAGGTGGATTATGTTATCGGAGACGGCGAGACAGCCATAGAGGTAAAAAGCACGGATAATGTTGATGTAAGGAATTTAAAGGGGTTGTTTGCTTTTATGGATACACATTCTCCAAAGAGAAGCATTGTTGTCTGCAATGAAAAAGAGAAAAGGATTCACGGCAAAATAGAGATAATGCCGTGGCGGGAATTCCTCTATGATCTCTGGAATGACAGGATATTGAAATAATAATGAAAGGTCGGGAGGGGGCTGCCCCTCATGGATGGGTATTATGCCGGGACCGAATAACAGCGCTATTTATCTGCGCCTGGTATTTTTTATCGCACTTTTAATAATTTTATTCTCCCTGCCGGTCTTTGCAGAAGAATACTCTTTTGACATCTCGGAGATCGAGAAGAAGCCTTATCATATAGGCGGTTATGCGGAATTCAAACCCGTGCTTTCCGGATTGGACAGAAATTCATCTCTCTACAAGCTTAAATTCTACAACCGCGACGAGGGCTCTTCACTTGAAGAATACAACGCCGCCCTTCAACTGGAAGGCAGCCTGGAAAAAGGCATTGCGCGCCTTTTTGCAAGGACAAACACCGAGTACAAAAAATCTTATCTCGGTGAAGACCAAAAGACAACGGTTTATGAAGGGTCCCTTTCGATAAAGCCCTCTTCATCTTTGACAATAGATATCGGCAAAAAGACCCTGAAATGGGGCAAGGGCTATGCGTGGAACCCGGTTGCTTTTGTAGACAGGCCGAAAGACCCTGACGACCCTGAGCTCGCTCTTGAAGGTTTTATCGTAGCCTCGGCGGATTATATAAAAAGCTTTCAGGGGCCGCTGACAACTGTTTCATTTACGCCTGTTGTAGTCCCGGTCTATGACCATGTTAATAATACCTTTGGAGAGATCAATAACATCAATTTTACAGGGAAGCTCTACCTTCTGCTGTATGACACGGACATCGATTTCATTGTCCTGACAGGCGGAAGCAAGACGACAAGATACGGCATGGATTTTTCAAGAAATATAACCACCAATTTGGAGGTCCACGGAGAATTTGCATTCATCAATGATTTCAGGAAGAGATTTATCGACGGCAACGGAGACCTTTTGGATAAGGAATACGATGCGAAGAGCTATCTTGCGGGGCTCAGATATCTTACAGAGAAGGACACCACATACATCCTTGAGTATTACTATAACGGGACGGGTTTTACCGCCGGAGAGATGAAGGACTTTTTTTCTTTCATAAATACGGGCTATGGCTCTTTTGTTTCAACCGGCAGCGAAGCGCTCCTGAAAAAGGCGGCCAACGTCACCGAAGGCAATTACGGCAGGCCGAATCCGATGAGGGATTACGTCTATTTCAGGGCCAGTCAGAAAGAGCCGTTTGATATACTCTATTTCACGCCTGCGGCCACAATAATATTGAATGTGAATGACAAAAGCTTCTCCCTTTCGCCGGAAGCGGTATACACAGGCATCACAAATCTCGAATTGAGGTTTAAAGCTGCTTTCATAGCAGGAGAGCGGTTCAGCGAGTACGGTGAAAAGCAGAACGATTACCGTGTGGAAGCAAGGGCACGGTATTATTTTTAGCTGAGATAAAGCGGCTCAGGTCCGCTTGAACCACGCGGCAGCGGTGCTCAGGTCTTCAGCGTCTTTATAGAGCTCGTCCGAAGCCTTCTTTATCTCGGTAATGGAGTCGTTCATCTCTGTTGTAATACGGGCTATAACTTCCATGCTCTGGGACACCTGCTCCGAGGCGGCGGACTGCTCCTCTGAAGCCGACGCTATCCTGTGTATCATGTCCGCTTCCCTGTCTGAGGCCGTCACTATCGCGTCGAGCGAGGACTTTGCCGATTCGGCCAGATTTACCCCTGATTCCGCTTCAGATTTCCCGTGTTTCATGGCTTTTATGGACTTTGCCACGGCATCCTGGATCTTCTTGACGATGCCGACAATCTCCTGTGTGGAGCCTACGGTCCGTCCGGAGAGGTGTTTTACTTCGTCGGCGACAACGGCAAACCCCCTGCCGTATTCGCCCGCGCGCGCCGCTTCAATGGCCGCGTTCAGCGCAAGGAGGTTGATCTGCTGGGCTATGTCGTTGATAACGTCTATTACCTTGCCTATCTCTCTTGAGCTCTCGCCGAGGGACTCCGCGAGCGCTGAGGCGTCATTAACTGCCGACGAGATATTCATCATGCCGTTGACCGTGCGGTCCACCGCTTCCCTGCCTTTTCTCGCAAGCTCGGCGGTGTCTTTTGAGGAATCCGAGGTGTCCACGGCGGTCTTCGCGACTTCAGCGATGGACTGGGACATCTCTGTCATGGAGGTCGCGGACTGTTCTGTCTGGCCTGTCTGTTCAACCGACCCCTTTGATATAGTTTCCGCTGAAGACTGGAGCATTATGGATTTCATGGCGAGGTTGTTGATTATCGTCGCTATTTCGTCGATTATAGCGCTCAGTTTTTGCGACGCGTTGTTGAAATGCCCGGCCACATCGCCGAATTCGTCCTTCCGGTCCTCGGCTATCCTGCGGCTGAAATTTCCGTTGCCGAACTCCTCGGCCAGGGTCACAAGCTCATGAATCGGGTCCGTAATCGACTTTGAGAGCGTCCTGCTGAAGAATAATGAAAAGACGAGTATAACCAGGCCGATTGCCGCGATGCTGATTATGTACGTCCTTACGAGACTGTTTACGGATTTTACGCTTTTTTCCTGTTCAGCCTGCGCGGCTGTTATCCCTATTTTCCCCTTTTCACGCTGGGCCGTCATAAAGGTCTTAAGTCTCCCGTTCAGGTCCGAGACCTTATCATTTACATGTAAAACGTTCCTGAGTTTTTCGATGACCCCGTCACGCGACATCATCAGGTTTCTCACCTCGTTCAACGAGGAGACCGCGCTCCTGAGCAGCTTTATTTCATCGGCCCTGCCGAGGGACGAGAGCGCGTCAGTCAGTTTCTTCCCTGCCGGGTCGGCTTCGTTAAATTTAACCCGTAAATGCCCGGACAGCATGTCAAGCCCCCCGGATGTTTTCGCCATGAGGGCATTGTGGATATGGTGTTGTATTTCAGAGCCGAGACTGACGAGCTCGCTGTTAAGCGACAGTATGTTCGTTGCGTTATTCGAGCTGTCCAACGAGCTTTCAAGGGTTTTATTTTCCAGGTTAAATGTTTCCGATGACTTTTCGTCAATATCGCTCATAATAACGGTCATCTGGGACAATTTCTGCTCGATGACGCTGCGCGCCTGCATAAACCTTTTTTTCGTATCGTCGTCCGGGTTTTTCAGGTAAGACTCCTTCATCTCGACCAACCCCCCTGCCCCGGTAACATGCTTTGTGACGTCGGACAGGCCGTCCATGAGGTCTTTGGCTGCGCTGTCGGTTTTTATGAATTCACTCTGCGCAATCCACCGCGCTGAAGCGTTAAAGCGGCTCTGCGCCACAGTAATCTCGCTTCTTGTTTCCGCCGCGACTATCCTGAATACAGCCTGATTGAGGTCCTTTAACGCGTGCGCCACGACCTGGACGTTTTTTGCCTTTTTAGTTGTCCTCTTGACGCGTTCATTGGACGTCGAGAGCTGCGTCATGGAGCCTTTCTGCAAGTTCCTGATCGAGACGTCCATAGCTTCGAGCTTTTTCGAGGCGTCGGTCAGCTTCGTCTCTATCACTCCGGATGCAGCGGCCGACTCTGTTTCGGCCCTGATCCTCATTTCCGTTATACTGATGATGTTGTTTGTAATAGAGGTAAGGTCTCCGATTTCGCTGTTCTCTTTCTTTTCACCCTTGAACGCGGACAACTCTTCAAATGTCTTCTCCGCCTCATTCAGTGATTTCTCAGCGTCTGATTTTGAAGAGCTGAAGTCGGCAAGGGTAGCGGAAGAAGTAACCTTAAGGAGATTGGAGATATGCTCCTGGAAGGCCCTTTGCAGCTCGATGGTCTTTATCTGATACGGGGTCGAGCTTTCGGTAAGCCTGGAAAGATTCCCCTGGACATATTTCATGCCCAGGAGGCTGAAGACGACAATGAAGACAAGAGCCCCCATCGTTGACAGCACATTGATCAGCATCTTGTTTTTAATCTTCATTTTGTCCTTAATCCCTTAGTCTTTAATATACCTTTTGCCGTCGCCTTTGAAGAAATCCAGCACCTTCTTTACTGAAGGAGAGGGCTCTCCTCTTGTTATAAGCATGAGCGGCCTGCTGATATCCTGTGTCTCGACTATCTTTACCTTTCCCTCGTTTCCTGGGAGGTTAACAAACCCCATGCTTACCGCGCCTATGCCTTCAGGGAACATGTTGACATTATCGATCTCTTTTCTTGTAGTCTCGACTTCGAGTGCGCCGACAACATAATCCTCTCCGTCCATTATGGTCTTTTGAAACACCTTCCTTGTCGCCGAGCCGAGATGCGATGTCACGACTATTACAGGCAAGTCGGGACCGCCGACTTCCTTCCAGTTCGTGATCTTGCCGGTGTGGAGCGCCTTTAACTGCTCCTTTGTAAGCTTTGTGACAGGGTTTGAAGGATTGACGATTACCTTTATTACATCCGAGGTGATAACGTTCGGCTTCAGCTCCGAGGTCGTCTCAAGTCCTGTGGCCAGCTTCATGCTCGAGACCGCGTCGGCAAGCTCTTCTGACGCCATGGATGCGTCACACGCGCTCTTTATCAGGTCTTCGAGCCCGTTGCCGGTGCCGTTGCCGATAAGCTCAAGCTTTATGCCCGTGGCTTTCTCAAGCGCCTCTTTGCCGGGCTCCATAACCCTTTTCTGCACAGTGGTCGAACCGTGCAGCCTGACGACCTCCGCCGCGCCGGCAGTGATTGCCGCCAGCAGGATAATTGAAAACACTGAAGAAATAAAAACCATGACGCCTTTTTTCATCGCTCCTCCTTTTAATTGTTTTTTAGTTCGACGTTTTTTATATCGGCTTTTTGCGGATATTCTTTAGTAGGGGAGAACCTGAATTTTTTATAGGGGAAAACCTGAGGGGGCAAGGGGTCAAGGGTCAAGGGGCAAGGGGTCGAGGGGCCGGCTATTGCCGGGTTGGGTTTGTGTTAAAATAACCCTGCAATCAAAACAGGGAGGCTGCCGTGCTTGAAAAAATAAACCCGGTTGAGACGTCCGCGTGGAAGAAACTGAAAGGGCATTATGAGGTAATGAAGGACAGGCACATGCGCGACCTGTTTCGCGATGACCCTGAAAGGTTTTCCAAATTTTCCGTCCGGCATGAAGACCTCCTCGTGGATTTTTCAAAGAATATCATTACCGATGAAACCCTCCGTATCCTTTTTGAGCTCGCGGATGAAGTAAAACTCCACGACGCTATAGGGAAGATGTTCTCCGGCGATAAGATCAACGAGACCGAAGACCGCGCCGCGCTCCACGTCGCCCTGAGGAACCGGTCGCAGACCCCGGTTTATGTCGACGGCAAAGATGTAATGCCGGACGTCAATTTTGTCCTGAGGCAGATGGAATATTTTTCAGACAACGTTATATCAGGCGGATGGAAGGGATACACCGGAAAGTCCATTACCGATATCGTCAATATCGGCATCGGGGGCTCGGACCTCGGTCCCGTCATGGTGACGGAGGCGTTAAAACCGTATTGCATGCCTCATCTGAAAACACATTTTGTCTCCAACATAGACGGGACGCATATTTCGGAAACTCTGAAGAAACTTCCTCCTGATACAACACTGTTCATGATCGCGTCGAAGACTTTTACTACGCAGGAGACCATGACGAACGCTCATACCGCGAGGAAGTGGTTCCTGGAATCCGCAAAAAACGAGGCATATATAAAACGCCACTTTGTCGCGATCTCGACCAATGAAAAGGAAGTAACGAAGTTCGGCATAGACCCGGGCAACATGTTCCGCTTCTGGGACTGGGTCGGCGGCAGATATTCATTGTGGTCGGCGATAGGGCTTTCCATCGCCTGCTCCATCGGGTTTGAAAATTTTACCGGACTCCTTGAGGGGGCCCACGCGATGGACCGGCATTTCACAGAGACTCCTTATGAGAAGAATATCCCCGTGATATTGGCCCTTATCGGTATCTGGTACAACAATTTCTTTGAAGCTGAGACCGAGGCGGTCCTTCCTTATGACCAGTATATGCACCGTTTCCCCGCCTATTTCCAGCAGGGGAATATGGAGAGCAGCGGCAAGCATGTGGGACGCGACGGCAAAGCAGTCGGCTATCAGACCGGCCCTGTTATCTGGGGAGAACCGGGGACCAACGGACAGCACGCGTTTTACCAGCTCCTCCATCAGGGGACAAAGCTCATTCCCTGTGATTTCATAGCCCCGGCAATAAGCCATAACCCTGTCGGCGACCATCACGCCATACTGCTGTCAAACTTTTTTGCCCAGACAGAGGCGCTGATGAAGGGGAAGACGGAGGAAGAAGTGATTGCGGAATTAAGGAGCGCCGGAAAGAGCGAAGAAGAAATAAGGACGCTTGCGCCGTTTAAAGTGTTCAAAGGCAATAAACCGACCAACTCGATACTGGTGAAAAAAATCATCCCTCGGACGCTCGGCAGCCTTATCGCGATGTATGAGCACAAGATTTTCGTTCAGGGTGTAATCTGGAACATATTCAGCTTTGACCAGTGGGGGGTGGAGCTCGGCAAACAGCTCGCGAACAGGATACTGCCCGAGCTGCGCGGCGACGGAGAAACAACGTCCCATGACTCTTCGACCAACGGGTTGATCAACGCGTTTAAAAGGATGAGAAGCTGAACCAGGACAAAGCCGGAAAAAACATTAAAAAGTTATTGGCGGAATTCAGGGCCTTAAGGATCAGTCTCAGCCTGAAATTCGTTATCGGTATCGCGGTTGTATTGTCCGTTGCAATGGGGGTGTCTCTTTATTTTATCGCCAAAAACCATGAAAATCTCATAATAGAGCAGGTCGATCTGCAGGCAAAGACCTTATTCAGGCAAATTATCATTACGCGGAAGTGGATTGCGGACCACGGAGGCATTTTTGTTGAGAAGGTCCCCTGGCGAGAGCCGAGCCCTTATCTCAAAGCGCCTGAGATTGTGGATATCAGAGGCAGGAGATATGTTAAAGAAAGTCCCGCCATGGTCACAAAGGAGCTGTCGAAGTACGCGCAGGAAAAGGGGCTTTTCTGGTTTCACATAACAAGTCTTAAGCTTATGAACCCTGAGAACGCCCCCGATGACTTTGAAAAGACCGCCCTTCAGGAGTTTGAGCGCGGCAGGCTGAAGGATTCTTTCAGGATTGATAAAATCGGCGCATCCCGGTATTACAGATATATCGCGCCGCTTTACGTAGAAGAGTCCTGCCTCAAGTGTCACTCTCATCAGGACTATAAAGTCGGGGACATAAGGGGCGCCATAAGCATATCAGTGCCCATGGATTACGCTTTTTCCATGATACGTTCGGGAAGAAGGGACATGGTGCTGGCGAGCGCCGCGACAATCGGCATATTAATGCTGGTGCTTTTTGTCATGATGAAAGAGCTGGTCCTCCGTCCGGTCAAACAGTTGAAGACATCGATGCGGAACTTTTATGGAGAAGAGAGCGCTGAATTGTCCGTTATCAGGACCGGAGACGAAATCGAAGACCTCAGCAAGTCGTTTATTGAGATGTCAAAAGCGCTGACCGATTATTACGCGGACCTTGAAAACAGGGTGCAGGCGGCAACGAAGAGTCTTGAGGAAGTAAACGCAAAGCTGGTTGAATTAAATGAGAAAAAATCCGACTTTATAGCAAAGATATCGCATGAGCTCAGGACGCCCATGACGTCCATCAAGGGAGCCATGGATTACCTGCACGCCAGGATCCCCATGATCTCCCGTAACAGTAAAGACTCGGAAGACCTCATGGAATTTCTTTCCGTCATAAAGAAGAACGCGGACAGACTCGTACGGATGGTCAACGATACACTGGACCTTGAGCGTCTTGAATCAGGGATGTTTGATCTTCATTTCAGTTCAGTGGACATACTCTCTCTTATCAAGGAGGTAATAATCAGTTTCCAGACTGTAACCGCCGAGAGAGACATTACCTTTAAAATAATATCGGATGCCGGAATAATTGTTTATGCGGACCAGGACAGGATAAGGCAGGTCCTGATAAACCTCATATCAAACGCGGTCAATTACTCCCCGGACAACTCCGGGATTCAGGTAACGGTTATTGAGGCAGACGGGAAAGTTTCCGTTACAATCAGGGACCAGGGACCCGGCATACCTCCGGAAGTCAGCGGGAAAATCTTTGACAAGTTTTATACAATAGGCAAACGGCAGGGGACGGGACTCGGCCTCGCCATCTGCAAAGGTATCATCGACGCCCATAAAGGTGAAATAAGAGCGCTGGAAAACGTGGAAAAGGGAGGCGCGATATGTTTCTCGCTGCCGAAAATCCGTTAATCGTGTCCGTAAGTCGTGTCCGTAAGTCGTGTCTGTTATTCACGGTCACGAATCACGGTCACGGTTCACGGTTTTTTGAACTATGAACCGTATACTCGCTATCGACGACGACAGAGACATTCTGAAGGTCCTTAAGGCCAACCTTGAGCTCCACGGTTATGAAGTCGATACGGCAGAGACCTGGACAGAGGCGCAGGAGAGATTGTCCGGACGGATGCCCGACCTGATAATCCTTGACGTAATGCTTCCTGACAGAGACGGGATGGAAATCTGTCGTGATTTAAGGAAGGATTTTCCTGAAATACCCATCATTATGCTTACGGCCAGGGATAAAGTCTCTGACAAGGTCTTCGGCCTTGAGAGCGGCGCTGATGATTATGTAGTAAAGCCTTTTGAGACACTTGAGCTTCTTGCAAGGATCAAGGTGTGTCTCAGGAGAGCGGCTTCCCGGTCAGTAAAAGAAGAAGTGAGTATAGGGAATCTCAAGGTCGATTTCAAAAAGCGTATTGTCACGGTTTCAGGCAAAAAGATTGACCTGACGCCGAAGGAATATGATTTGCTGTGTTTTTTTATTACCCGCCGCGGAGAGGCCCTGAGCAGGGACACAATAAGAAAGGCTGTATGGAAAGGCTCACAAATTTACTCGTGGAGCAGAGTTATAGACGTCCATATACAGCATCTCAGGCAGAAAATTGAGAAAGATCCCGCAAATCCAAAATATATATTAACGGTCCCCGGCGCGGGGTATATGTTCAAGGAATGACTCCGGAACATTAGTAGCCACGAATATCCACGAATAACCACAAAGCCTGAAACCACACTTCTTTTACTATTCGAGACAATTCGTAAAAATTCGTGGCTGACACTTTTCAGTCAGCCCCTTCAATGCTGTAGTAAGCCAGATGGACGTTTTTTACGCCCTTGATATCCCGCAGAGGCTCAAAGTCATCTTTTACTTCAGCCATCGTTTCTCTTTCAATAATAAATACTATTTTTTCATTATTGATCTCATTGACCTCAATGTCCCGCATTCTCAGCTCGCCTGAGACCCTTTCTACCTCACCTGATTCAGTTACTTCGATAAAACCGCTCGCAACCACCATGGTTACCTCCTTATACGGGCAAACGGCCGTTCACCCCTACCAAAGCCTATTCTCACAAGTTTCCCTTTTGTGCCGCAGGCTTCGATGCATCTTCCGCAATAGATGCAGTTTGTATCCCGCAGTCCCGGTTGATCCAGATAATGGGTCATCTTAACATCCATGTAGCATACCTGCTCGCAGAGATTGCATTCACCGCAGTCTCCTTCGGAAAATTTGAGTTTGATAAGACTTATTTTATTAAACAGACCATAGGTCTTCCCTAACGGACATAAGACCTTGCACCATAGCCTCGGGAAGAAATATTCCAGAAACAACAGGGAAAAAATGACAAAGCCCGAAAACAATAACACACTTGAATCGGCCGGAAGATCGAGGGCAAAATATACACTTGAGTTGATCAGCGTGAAAAAGTTCGTAAGGTGTGAAAGATAGCGTGTGAAGGAGGGGACGCCGAGTAGCCCTGAGATTACGAGTAGTGCGGCAGCAGCGCCGTAACCGATATTGTGTGATATGTTTTGTAGGGGCGATTCATGAATCGCCCCTGCCGGTAACTGCCGGCTTTCTATCTTGCTGACCAATCCAAAAAGAAAATCCATCGGACAGACCCACCCGCAGAACGCCCTGCCGAATATGAGATATATTCCGATGACCGGAAGTACTGCAAGCAATGCCTGAAAAGTGAAAGTCTTTGATGCAGCAAGTGTTTCAAGATAAGCAAAAACATCCATCAGATTTAAAGACCATATTGCAAGAGACCCGGTAAGCCCGCCGACGAGAACCTTCATCCTGAAAAATTGCAGAAGGAATAGAATTATTATTCCCAGCAGCACAAAACGCCGACCCCTACCTGTACTCACGCTCAATCAGCTTCCCCCTTTCCATGATTCCGGGCAGGTTTTGACCGTATACAATGTTGTACCTTTCTTCACTGGACATGGCCAGGAGTCTCCTGAAATCATTTATATAAGCCGTCCTGCTCAGTTCATATTGCCGTTTTGTGACAACTTTTATTGCCGAGCCTCCTAAGGGGCAGTATTTTACGCATAATCCGCATCCGACACAGTTGTCGTTAATATACGGCTGATTGCCCCACTCGCCGTTGTAGAATTCAAATATCTTCCCGCCCATTGGGCAGGCCTTGCTGCATGAAAGGCAGACATCGCCATTCCAGCCGAAACACAGGCCGAAATCTATAAGCGCCATGCCCATCGCAACATCTTCTTTTTTTGTTTCTTGCAGGGCGCCTGTCGGACAATGTTCGGGGCACTCCATGCACAGTCCGCATGGGAAGTCGCGCATGTCTTTTATGTAAGGGGCGCCGTATTCAAAAATCCCCCTTAATCCCCCTTTGCCAAAGGGGGAGGTTGCGACAGCATCATATTTCATCACATGACAGACGTTCACGCACACACCGCAGCTTATGCAGGTGGCAAGGAATGCTTTCTCCGGTAAAGCGCCGGGCGGTCTTATCAGCCCGCCGGCGGGTATATGAGGAAGGGGAACCATTGACTGCTCCGCCGCGTCAGGCTCGTCAGCGAAGATCTGACGCCTGCTGCAGATCGCGGTTGCTATGCCCGCTACGGCTGCTGTCTTAATGAAGTGCCTACGTGAAAGTTCCAAAGCCATCTCCCGTTACCCCTCTGTCTAACTTTTCTTGCCTCTTGCCCTTTGCCTCTCGCCTTTCTTTTACGCCACTATCTTTCCAGGCTCTGCCTGTCTGCCTTTTGTCCTGCCCTTATATATCTTCACTGCGAACATCTTGTAGTCCGCCTGGAAACTGAAGGGGTCAAAGGCGTCGCGCATAATCATATTGATAAGCTTATATTCATCGAACCAGGGAATGAACACATAGTCGTGTCTCGGGCCGCCCGTCGCCTTTGCCGTATCGAGTAATTTTGCGGGGAGCTCTATTTTCCCCCTCGGCGATTCAACAATTACGGAATCGCCGTTTTTAATTCCGAGCTTCTTTGCAAGCTCTTCATTAAGCTCGACATACGCGCCGGGCACCGCCCTCGCAAGCTCCGGGACCCTCGTTGTCATGCTGCCCGAATGCCAGTGCTCAATAACTCTGCCGGTGCATGCGCCGTATTTGTAATCCGTTGTATCGATGATGAGGAGTTTGCTGCCGTCAGCTTTTACATACTCATGCCTCAGATCATGGAACTCCGCGGGGCTCAGCGCGATATTCTTGAGGGCGCGTATATCCTTTTCAGGATCGCCTATGACATCCGCTGTGTATTTTGCGGTCTCATCAAACGGGAGGGCGCTGTTTTCCGCCACCTTCGCGGGGTTGAACTTCCTCTCGATAACCACAACGTTTTTATACTTCGTAAACTGTTTGCCGTCGAATTTTGCCGCCCACCAGGGATTGGCCCATGCGATGGCCCTGCCGTCCCACCCGGGGATCTTTTTGGTCTTGCCGTCAGGCATGGTCAAATCTACCATCCCATTGATAAAGGCATTGGAATTATAGAAACTCGCGTACCATCCGTCGGGAATATTTTGCGCCTTCTGATAATCCCGGTCCGCCTTCATTGCGTTGACATTTTTTTCAAGCCATGCGCCGTAGACCGGATTGAAATCTTTCATGTTCTTCAGATAGAACCCTGTCTTCCCTTCTATGTGAGGGTCATAGGGCCAGGCATACTGAATCCTTGACTGGTATTTTTCATATCTCTGCTTAATTTCGGGATTAGTATGGACTTCCTCAGGGAATGGAATTCTGTATCCATAATTCTGCTCCAGAAGGAGTTCGCGTCTCATGCCGCTGAAATCATATCCAGTCCCCTTTGACAGGGCCCTGAGCTCGTCCCAGATGTTCCATGAAAATTTCCTGTTCCATTCTTTTGTCTTTCCCGCCTCGATGGTCTTTTTCAGCCATTCGCTTCCATCATATTCAGAAGGCCAGAATTGGGATATATGCCCCTTCGGAACAAGCCCTTTTTCTTCAAGTCTTCTCATAACGCACGCGAATATGGTGTGATCAGGCAGGGTGTTGCCGTACGGTTCAATTACCTGCTTGACGACCTGATACCTTCTCTCAAGATTTCCGAATATGAACTCCTTCTCATACCAACTGGAGGCCCCGAGAACAATATCCGACACCTGAGTTGTAGCGTTGGGAAATGCTTCGAGTGTTATAACGAGAGGCCAGGCTTCGCCTTTATTGGCTCCGCCCATTGCCAGCCTGTAGGGCCATGAATAAGGAAGACTCTGCCCGGCGTTTACTGTTGAGATAAACATCGTCTTTATCTGCCCTGCGCCGAGTCTCCTGAACATCTCCATCGTGTGAGGCCCGGGTTTGTCGTGAATCTTTATCTTTGCTGTTTCTTCCGATATCACGGAATCAGGCAGACCCTGTTTTTTCAGATATTCCGCAGACCTTTCCTTCCAGATTTTTTCAACGGCTTCTCTGTGGAGGGGATTTGCGACAAGCCTTCCATAAGGGAGCGCGTGACATAAGGCCCCCGGGGCCCGGATTCCACCGCAGGCGTTGGGCTGTCCGGTAAAGCTGAAGGAATGCCTTCCGGGTTTAACGGCCTTGCCTGTGATCAGATGCAGCATGTGGAGCGACGCGTTCGTCCACGTGCCCTGAAGCTTCTGATTTACGCCCATACACCACGCGGACAAGGTGTAACCCTCCGCGAACCATTTCGCGGCGAGCCTTATGGCCTCAGGGCCGCTTATCTTTTTCCATGCTTTTGTCGTCTTGTCATAAAGCAGGGGCGCTTCGCCTTCAAAGATTATTTCTGAGACCTTTTCAGGCCTGTAATCTTCGAGGAACTTAAGGAATACGGCAAAGCCTTTATACAGGTCTTTCATTATCTCTTCTTCGGAGGCGTATTTATTCTTAAGGTTCGGAAAAGTCTTTCTCGGTTCTGCGGTATAAGTGAGGTCCCACGCGGCATCTCTTGCTCCACCGTAAGCAGTTTTTACCCAGGTCTTCTTTACATCTTCGTGAATTCCGAAGCTCACATGCCTTTCAATAAATTTCTTGTCCAGATATTTCCACCCGGCCTCGACCGTGCCTTTTCCCACGTCAGCCTTCGCCCCGTCAAGTTCATGCGCAATGACATATGCCATGGAATTGAGGAGCACAAGGTCTCTTCCACTCGCAAAGGGCAGCCATAAATCGGCGATAGTCCCGGAGCGCGTCTTTCTCGGGTCCGCGAGAATAACCTTTACGTTTGGGTTTTTTTGCTTCATGGCGGCCATCCTGTTGAAAATTATCGGGTGTCCTTCGGCTGTATTGCTGCCTATTAAAAATAGTGTATCGGCATGTTTCCCGTAATCCGGGTCAGGGACGTCAATATCATCAAGACAGCCGTAAGGTTCATCTTTGCCGAATGTATAAAGATAGCCGACGACCGCGGAAGCCATGCACATCCTCGGCTGCCCTTCGATGGCATTATTTGCGAGCATCCCTCCGCCCTTGAATACTTTATTCATGATATGCGTCTCTTCAGTGCCGAGCTGCCCGCTGCCGTAGAATGCGACGCTGTGCTTTCCGGATTCCCTGACCGATTTTTCGACTGCGTCAGCCGTGAAATTTATCGCGTCTTCCCAGGGCACGAGCACAAAGTTTTCTTTCAAATCGGTTTCAGAAGGCTTCAGTCCTTTCGGGTCTTTTGTCGTCTTTCCCGTAAGCACCCTCGGGGAGTTGACCATATCAGGCTTTCCTGTCTTAGGGTTGATCCATTCCTTCCTGATAAGAGCGCCTTTCGGTCTATCTTTATACGCAATGGCCTTGTGGAGATAAAAACCCTTTGTGCAGAGCACGCCCCTGTTTACAGGGCTTTTGAGGTCCCCTTTTATTGCCAGAATTTTCGTTACCTTTCCTGTCTCATCCACCTCGCCGTCAGCAATCATCGAACATCCTACGGCGCAAAACCTGCACTGCCCTATAGGTATCGATTTAACAGGAAGGCCAGCGTAAAGCATCTCCGGCACGGATATGCCTGCTGCTGCGGCAGCTGACGTTATAGCGCTCATTCTCAGAAAATCTCTCCTGCTTATTTCCATGTCATGATCTCCTTTTTATAAACTAATTGGGCGATCGGCAATAGGGAAGTTTCTTGATCCCATAGCCTATTGCCTGTTTTATCAAACATTATTTTGCAACAATCGAATACGCGTCAGCGCCGACTGCGTCTCCAACCGGTGAGAAGTCTCCATTGGCAGCCACGGCCATTACCGTCAGGTTTACACCTGTCTTCTCACTGGGCGCCTTCCATTTAAAGGTCCATTTCCTGAATGCGGAACCTTCCTGTGTATGGGTCAAAAAGCCTTCACTTAACTGTGTATTATTTTTATCTGCAGCTATGAGCTCGCCGCCGGTGGCCTGCGCGGCAAAACCTCCTGCCACATCGCCGGAGCTTTGCATGCCGCTTACAACAGTCAACGTCATCTTGTAGGTTTTGCCGGGAATGTATTTAAGCGGCAATCCCTCAACCCTGATCTCTGCCGGTCCTGTCCCGCCTCCGTGACATGAGCCGCACTCGAAATTCGGGGCGCTGTTGTTGGAGCCGCTCCCGGCTGAAATCATAATCAGGATCAATCCCGTTATCAGCACAGGCAGTAATAAATATTTTTTTGTTCTTATCGCCATAATTCTCCTTTCTTTCTTTATTAACCTTTGGTCCTCTGTGGTTCAGAAACTGACTTTCAATAAAAGTTTAATAACATCAAAGGTAAATTTGCAGTTAATTGATGTTAACTTTCGGTAAATTCAGCTCCCTTGAAATTTACAGTATCTTTACCTGCTTTAACTGCATATTTACACGCAACGGTATTAAAATTTAGTCAAGAAAAAACACACTGGTATACTTTTAAAAAGAACAAACAGGGAGGTGAAAATCATTCATCATGAAAATAATCTCCGGTGAATACCGGGAAATTTTAAAAGGAGGTATTTGTATGAAAGGGAAACTGTATATTTTATGTGCAGCGGCATTCGCGCTTGTCATGACGATCGGCATTTATTATTCAGGCGTCGACGCGCAATATAAAGGCGCGGCCGTCAAGAAGGCCGCTCCAAAAGAAAAAGATGTTAAAGCTGAAGCATGCTATGGCTGTCATATGCCGGTCAAAGAGCTCCACACAATGGGAAAACATGCCAAAGTTAATTGTGTGAACTGCCATAAGGGACTTGATGCGCATCTAAAAGGACCTG
This sequence comes from Nitrospiraceae bacterium, assembly GCA_003599505.1. GTDB lineage: Bacteria > Nitrospirota > Thermodesulfovibrionia > UBA6902 > UBA6902 > SURF-23. The sequence goes on from QZKO01000079.1 coordinate 20,401, forward strand.
GTCCGGACACAAGACCTGTAACGGACACATCATGGGAGGCCTGCGGCCAGTGTCATAAAGAACAATATGAGAGTTATATGAAGGTGGCGTATCACAGGCCGGCGAGGGACGAGAAGTCCCAGCTTACAAACAGGGCGCCGAATCCCTTCTGGGACAAGCTCATGATGGGCCACGGGTTTACAAAGGAGCATAATCTTACAAGGAGTCACAACTGGATGCTCATTGACCACCTCGTTGTCGACAGGGCCTACGGAGGAAGGTTCCAGGGCAAGAACGGATGGCAGTATATTTTTGAGGAAGGAAAGGCATGGGACGTTCTGAAGGACAATTATCCTGACAGTAACGAACACAAGCCTTTTATCCCCCAGAGCGCTCCCGCTGCGAATTCTGTCTGCCTGCAGTGTAAGACACAGGACCATATCCTTGACTGGGCCTATATGGGCGACCCTGATAAAGGCGCGAAATGGTCCAGGGCCTCGAATGTAGTCGAGCTTGCAAGGTCTCTGCAGCATGGGCTTAATTGTTTCCAGTGCCATGACCCTCATGCCGCAAAACCGAGAATAGTGAGGGACGGGATGATAGACGCGCTTACAAGACCTGACGGCGACACATTATGGCATAAAGACCCAAACAGGACAGGAATAAAGGTTATTGATATGGGCGTCAGAGGCTATCCAAGGAAGATTGCGCTTCTTGATAAGTATGACACAAGGCTGCAATGCGGACAATGTCATGTTGAATATAACTGCAATCCCGGCACGGACACCAAGACCGGCGAACCAGTGAAGATGACGGACAGGAGGACGAACCACTTTCCGTATAAGGATGTGTTCGGCCTGTATGAGCACTATGTCAATAAGGTTAACTTCCTTGATTTCAAGCACGCTTTGACAGGGGGACTCCTCTGGAAGGCGCAGCATCCTGAGGCGGAAGCCTATTACAATTCAAGACACGCAAAGGCAGGCGCAGGTTGTGACAGTTGTCATACCCCAAAGGTAAAAGATAAGAAAACCGGAAAGGTCTACACGTCACATTTTGCAGTTACGCCCAAAGTCCAGCTTAAAGAAACATGTTTAAAATGTCACTCTAAGTGGTCGGAAGAACAGGCTAAATATGCCATTGATTCCATTAAGGCGCATATAAAAGGGAAGATGAGAAAATCCGAGTTCTGGCTCTCTTCCCTCATTGACAAAATAGTTGAAGGCAAGAAGGCAGGCCTGGATTCAGAAATAATAAAGCAGGCGCAGGACCAGCATCTGAAGGCACATATCCTATGGGAGTTCTGGACTGCCGAGAATTCAGATGGCTTCCATAATCCCGAAATGGCCAGGGAATCGCTCACAAAGTCAGTGGATGAGTCACAAAAAGGCATAAAGATAATTAACGACGCGATTGCCGCGAAGACGGCAGCGAAGTAGGGGCATCTCAGGAAATGGCGATAGTTAATAGCAAGCAGCAGGTAGCTGCTTGCTATTAACTACTTTCGTGCTATGGATTTCGTGGGGGCTGCGGTGCCGCAGGAGCATGGCTGTTCCTAAAATGCCACAACATTCCATGGCAGGCCGTGATATGGACTGTCAGGAATGCCGCTGAGTTTTATCGTATCCACTACTTTGTTCTTTGCGATATCGATTACTGAAATGGTGCTGTCGGCATAGTTTGCGACATAGGCCCTGCCGGTCCCGGAATTTACAGACACCCCCATAGGCTCTTTGCCCACATTAATAGTATCTGTCACTTTATTGCTTTTGACATCAATGACCGAGACCGTATTACCCATTCTGTTGGTTACAAATACCTTGTTATTAACCGGATCAGCCGCTGCCTTCCACGGCTTTTTACCGACAGGAATGGTGGTCAAAGCACTGTCGGTTGCAGTATTTATAACAGTAACGGAATTTTCGCCGAGGTTGACGACATAAGCCATTTTGACGGGATGACTGATTGCAATGCCGAGCGGCACCTTGCCTGTTTTAACGGTTTTTATAATTTTCTCGCTTACTCCGTCAATAACCGATACGGTATTGTCGTTTGAGTTGGTTACAAAAATTTTATTATCAATGATATTGACGTCAAATGAGCCGGAGCCGGTTTTTATCGTGTTTGTAACCTTGTTGGTTGTCATATCAATAACTGAAACCAGCCCTTCTGCGGAGCATGCCACATACGCCTTATTGGCGCCGGGATTGATCGCTATGCCTGTCGGTTCTTTCCCGACTGTTACTGTTTCAAGCAAGGAATTGCTTTCAATATCAATAACCGACACGCTGCTGTCCGAATGGTGAGCATTTGTGATGTATGCCTTGCCGGACGCGGTGTTTATTGCCGCTCCTGCAGGAATAAGTCCCGACCTCCAGGTTATTAGCGCTTCATTTTTGGCGGTATCAATCACAGTCACTGTGTTGTTGCCTGCATTCAACACATATGCGCGGTCCATGAGCCTGTCTCCGAAAGCGCCACTGATCCATGCAAAGATCATCAATACAGGAACTGCCAATAACGTCAATCTCATTCTTTTTCTCTCCTTATGATTATTATATTTGCCGTTCTGTCTGTAAACGACCGGCAGCGTTATTAAACCACTTTCACTTAATACTTGGCAAGATGATTTTACAGGTTACGCCGGGGTACCGGCACAAATCGTCTTCAGGAAAATATCATTTATCCTTACTATGGATTTTTTCCGTCTTATGTCATAAACTATATCCAATCATGTTTACTGTTGTCCTGTTTTTATCTGTTCTCTTTATACCCTCGTTCGCTCATGCCTGGGGGCCGCTCACGCACGTTTACCTGGGCTATCAGGTCCTTGATATAGGAGCGGCCCTTATACCGGTCGGCGTATACCGCATTCTTAAAAAATATAAAAACGATTTCCTTTACGGGAATGTGAGCGCCGACATTATATTCGGCAGGAGATTCCAGGGAGACGATAAAAACACTCATGATTGGCAAATCGCATGGAAAATACTTGACGCCGCCAGAACAGACCGGCAGAAGGCCTTCGCGTATGGCTATCTTACGCACCTTTGCGCTGATACGGTAGTCCATAATCTCAAGAAAAGCAGGATGCCGTTCAGTCATCCCATCCTCGAGGTAAAGGCGGACAGCATAGTTGAGAAGAAATACCGTACCGCGTTGAAGAACCTTGATAAGGTGATGCAAAAAAGGCATGACATCTTTCTGGAAGACAACCTTGACAGCCTCCTCTTTTCCTTTAAGACCAACAGAAGGATATTCAAAGGCGTTCTGCTGCTGTCGAGACTTCCGAATTACGCCCCCCTTTCCAATTTCATTGATGACCGGTTCCCCTACGAAATCCCCGTCATGAAAATATACAATTTCCGGCAGGAATCCCTTGCGAGGATGCTTGAACTGCTGAATAACGGCAGGGATTCAGCGGTGCAGCAGGAACACCCGCTGGGAAGATACAAAAGAAAAGCCTCGTAAATGACAAAGCCCGCTACAGAGACGTTTAACGATCTCCGCACCTTGCCGTGTCTTTCCGGCCTGAAGGACGAAGATCTTTCGGCAATAGGGGAACAGGCGCACATCAGGACCTTTTTAAAGAACGAGACCCTGTTCAGGGAAGCCGACCCTGCAAATTTTGTCTTTGTTGTAAAAACAGGAATGATCAAATTGTTCAAGACCTCTTCCGGGGGCCGTGAGTTGTCCATTAAAATACTCGGCCCTTCAGAATATTTCTGCTGCGCGCCCCTCTATCTTGACGGCAGATATCCTGTCAGCGCCGTTGCCAGGGAGGATTCAGCGGTGGTAGTCATCCCGGCCAGGGATTTCAAGGAATTAATAGGCATCGGTGTAAACGAAATCGGCCTGAGAATAATAGCGGGCCTGTGCGGCAAAATAAAATACCTGTCCGGCCTCGTGGAAGACCTCTCGTTCAGGGACGTCGAACAGAGAATTGCTCTCGTGCTTTCACGTCTGGCTCAGGAGAAAGCGCCGGATAAGAATATCGTTTCACTTGCCATAACCCACCAGGACCTTGCTTCAATGACAGGGACGGTAAGGGAGGTCGTCTCGCGGACGATGCTGAAGCTGAAGAAGGAAGAAGTCATTGTGGAAAGCAGCGTCAGGGGCTTCACGGTAGATAAACAGAAACTTTCAACCCTCCTTATTCCATGACCGGGAATGTTATAGAAGCGCTTAATATCGGCCTTCCAAGGAGAGAAGAATTCTACGGCAGGGAGGTCACCACAGGCATCTGCAAAATGCCCGTACGCGGTCCTTTGCGTCTGAATAAAGATGGGTTCGAAGGAGACGGTGTCGCCGACTTAAAGCATCACGGAGGTCAGGATAAGGCAGTTTGTGTTTACAGCATCGCCCACTACCCTTACTGGGAAAATATCCTCGAAACCAAATTGCCTCCTGCTGCATTTGGCGAGAATCTGTCCGTATCAGGTCTTCTGGAAGATGATGTCTGCATTGGGGATATTTTTCAGGCGGGAACCGCTTTAGTGCAGGTCAGCCAGCCGAGGCAGCCCTGTAAAACACTTGCCGCGCGGTATGGAAGAAATGATTTTGTTAAACTTGTCGTCGATTCCGGTAGAACGGGTTTCTACTTCAGGGTGTTGGAAGAAGGAATTGTAGAAAGGGGTCCATGTCTTATACTCAAAGAAAGGCCCCATCCCCGTATAACTGTTTCTTTCGCCAACCGCGTCTATCATTACGATAAAAGAAATTGTGAAGCTGTCAACGCGGTGCTTGCAGTTCAGGCCCTTTCAGAATCCTGGCGACAATCGTTCCTGAAACTGAAGGAATCATGCCTATAAAACGTCATAAGAAGCTTCTTTAAAAATTTACAGAAAATTTACATCATTCCAGTAACAAAAGTTACTGACATCCCGCCGGCGGTGTTTTATCATTCCATCATGAACGAGAAAATAAATAATATCATCCTCTGTTTTGACAACAGCGATTTGTCCCTTCAGGCGTCTGAAGCGGCCCTCGACATCGCCGTCGCCTTAGGCTCGGAGGTCGTAGGAGTCCACGCTTACAACGCCTTCATGCATGAAGGCGCGTTCAGGATAATGGAGCCTACTCTCCCGGAAGCCTACCAGAAGGAAGAAATATTGCAAAAACAGAGAACCGTCCACAGTACGCTCATAAACGTAGGTATGGAGAAAATATCTCTCTCGTATCTCAAACCTGTTGAAGACTCTTTTCAAAGCGCCGGCGTCAGTTTCAGACCAAAGGTGGTGGAGGGGAAGAATTACAGCGTAATAAATGCGGTCCTGCGGGAAGAAGACGGTGATCTTGTCATGATCGGATCCTCGGGTTTTAACGGAAACGGCACGGGGTTTATAGGCAGCGTATGCTCAAGGGTTTTGAGAAATAATGATAAGAACTTCCTTATCGTCAGGAAGCATATCGATTTAAGACAGCCGAAATTCGTGGTCTGCCTGGACGGCAGCTCTTCCTCAATCAACGCCCTGAAAATGGCCGATCTCTTTGCCGGTAAATTCGGGGCCGGGATACACCTTGTTTACGGCTTTGATTCTGAGCTGCATAAAAACCTGTTTATGAGACTTAAGGAATCTGTGATAAACAGGGAGGGGTTTTCGTTCAACTCAAAACAGCAGGAGAAGATACACGATGAGTTTATTGATAAAGGACTCGCGCGCGTGGGCAACATGATACTCGATAAGGCGGAGAAGGAAGTTATAGATGCAGAACACAGAGCACAGAGCACAGACATCGGCAAAGGATGGGGACTTGTAGGTGAGATTGACAGAGCGCCGTTTGTCAAGAAGGTCCTTGAAGGCCATATCTACAAAAGGATATGTGATTATGCCTCGGAGATAAACGCAGACATGATATTTATAGGCAGGAACGGCAGGCACTTTTCAGAAGGGATGGATATAGGGTCGGTTACGGAGAACGTTGTGAGGTTCGCCCCGTGCAGTATATTTGTATCACAGTCGGAGAAGTATAAGGGATGGGAATTATGAAAGACTACAAGCCATACCTGGTATCATGGAACCTTACAAAGAGGTGTAATCTTGCGTGCCCGCACTGTTACATTGATTCAAACTCGAGACTCCGGAACCTCCGCTCCGAATTGTCCGGGGATGAGGCAAGACTGGTCATCGATGAATTGTCTTATCTTAATTCCCCCCTCATGCTTATCCTGAGCGGCGGGGAGCCCATGCTGAGAGACGATATATTTGAAATAGTGGAATATGCCTCCGAGGCCCGGTTTATCACTGTCATGGGCTCAAACGGGATACTCCTTACAAAAGAAAATCTGAAACTCCTGAAAAAGGCCGGACTGAAAGGAGTGGGAGTCAGCATAGATTCGGTTGACAGCCGGTGTCACGATTCATTTCGCGGCCTTTCAGGGGCATGGGAAATGTCTGTCGATTCCATCAGGTCCGCAAAGGAAGCAGGGATTGAGGCGCAGATGGACGTATCTCTTACTGATAAAAATGTGGACCACATAGCCGGTTTTATAGAGCTCGGCGCTTCCCTGTCCGTAAAAGCAGTAAATTTCTTCTTTCTTGTCTGTACCGGCAGGGCCATGAAGACGGACATCGCGTCATACCATTACGAAACCGCATTGAAAAAGATTACGGAGATCTCAAAGACAGAGAAGAGACTCATGATCAGGGCCAGATGCGCCCCGCACATATACAGGCTTCTTCACGAAAGCGGGACCGACATTCCCGAAGGCACAAGAGGGTGTCTTGCAGGAAGGCATTACATGAGGATAGACCCCGAAGGGAACATAACGCCGTGTCCGTATATGCCTCTTGCAATCGGCAATATTAAGAAAAAATCGCTGACAGAGATATGGGAGGAGTCGCCGGATTTAAAGAAGATGCGCGAAGGCGCATACAAACACAAATGCGGCATATGCAAGTACGCGGTAATATGCGGAGGTTGCAGAGCCAGGGCCCTGGCTGAAAGCGGTGATTTTATGGAGGAGGACTCTTTATGCACATACACGCCTTCGGGAGACGAAGAGATCAGACTTGATGCAGGATGCGTGACTGAACTTTCATGGGATGACGCGGCAAAAGACAGGATAAGAAAAGTCCCTGTGTTCATGCAGGGGATGATTATAAAAATGATCGAAACAAAGGCAAAGGAAAGAGGGATCGAGGTAATAACCGGAGAACTGATAGGTGAGTTGAAGGAGTCTTTGGGAGTACACGCTAATAAAAGGAGGTCTTGATGGGTGGCTGGATTAAAAAGCAGTTTATTCTTTTGATTGGCCTGGCGATTGCCGCTGCGGGGATTTATATTGGAGCGCAGGCGGGTGTCGACTACAAAGATTTTCCTGTAATCGGCGCCAGAAACGCGGTATGGGTCCTGGCCCAGACCATGCTTCTTTTTGCGGCCTTTATTTTAGCTGTGCCTGTGTTTGTAATGATAATTGAAATAACAGGCTATGTTAAAAAGGACCGGAGGCTCGATGCCCTTGCAAAGGATTTCGCAAGGCTGCTTCCCATTTCATATTCGATAACCGCGATTTTGGGCGGGCTATTCACCCTTGTCAGTTATTCCCTGTTCCCGAAGTTTATGAACTATATGACGGCAGGGTTTAAACCTACTTATGTTGTATTCGCGGTCCTTGTATTCCTTGAGTCAACAGCGGTATATATTTACTGGACCACATGGGACCGACTCCAGGGGGATAGAAAGAAACAGCATATCTTCCTCGGCGTACTGCTGAATGTCCTCGGCACCCTTGTCATGATGGTCGGAAACGTATGGGGCTCTTTCCACTTAAGCCCCGCCGGCGTTGACGCGGCAGGAAAGATCGTGGACCTCAGAGAGGCTGTTTTCAACCTCACATTCTGGCCCATCAACATCCACAGGTTTCTTGCCAATGTTTCTTTCGGAGGGTTCATATGCGCGGCCTATGCCGCATATAAATATCTTTCCTCTGAAACCGACGAAGAAAGATCGCATTATGACTGGATGGGCTACACAGGGACTTTTGTCGGAGTAGCCACGATGATACTGCTTCCCTTCGCGGGCTATTATTTCGGCATGGAGATATACAGGTTCAACGCGCAGATGGGGATTACGTTCATGGGAGGCGCGCTTTCAAAAATATGGCTGCTGCAGGCGATAGTAATAGCAGTGATATGGCTCGGGGTCTGCTACTATCTCTGGATAGGGCTGAACAGGATACCCGGCTCTGAGAAATACAAAAAAATAATCCCCTGGATAAGCTGGGGACTGATCATCGCCTTTGCGATATGGGCCACGCCGAGGGCCTGGGTCGCCTCACTGGAAGATATGGCGGGAGGGGCCCATCCGATCTTCGGCACTGTGGGGATAATGGCCCCCAAGATAGCGGCTGTCAATTTCGCTATCGCAGGCGTGATACTGACCTTTTTGTTTAACAAACACGCCGGCAGGATAATCCCCGAGGGCAGGAAAGGGTATATTTATCTTGAGTGGCTGGTCTTCCTGCTCATAATCGCTGTAAACCTTGTGGTGCTCTACTACAGTTACAAGGTGCCGTCCGCTCAAAGGATAAAACTTTCCATCTATACATTTATTTTCATGGTCCCCGCCATCGGGCTTATATATCTTCTTGACGGGCTGCTGCTCAAGGGTTCTCAACGGGTAGGCGAGATAAGATGGGGCAATATGCCTCCGAGATCGCAATATGCGTTAATCGCGGTTGCTGTTTCAAACGTGTGGGCCATGGCGCTTCTTGGTTACGGGAGGGCCGCCGCGAGGCTCAACTGGCATGTCTACGGAGCGCTGGAAGACACATCAAAATACGCGGGACTGCCTTCAATGGGAAACGCGACCATGGTCATATCCGGCATCACAATATTATTTCTTGTCCTTATAGGCGTTGTTTTCAGATTCACCGGCGCTGAAAAAGGAGGTGTAAGATGAAAGGCGGATTGAGACTTATAATCGTTGCCCTGATTGTCACAGGCTTTTACGCGTGGTTTGGAAATTCAATACCCCAATCAGCATGGGAAGCCCCGAAAAAAAAGCTGCTTACAGCGGATATGACCCCAAGACAACTGTCGACAGAAGGGAAAGAGATTTTCAGGAAGGCAGGCTGCGGGGTCTGCCACAGTGTGACAGGCGGGCAATTAAGGGGGCCTGATTTATCGAGGATCGGCTCTGAGAGGGACGCGGAGATAATGGCCGCGATACTTTACAGCGGGACCGACGTAATGCCTGCCGCAAATAAACCGCCCGCTAACCTTAATGACGCGGAGATAACCGCTGTGGTCGCGTATATGCAGAGCCTCGGAGGGAGACCGAAGGTGAAGATAGGGGATATAAAAGTGGAGGATTATGATGGACGATAACAACAAGGGCATACCATCCGGGATTATCGCATTGGTTACTATTATCGGTTCGTATGTGCTTATGAGGTTTGTGGCGCAGCCGCCGCTGCCGTCAACCCTCACCAACTTTTTTATGATGTTTATTCTTGCTGGGGTGGTAATCTACATTACACTTGAAGACAGCAGGATAGAGGAATTTCTTGATTTCATATCTTTCAGGTCAAAACTGCCCCTTGTCTGGGACATATTCAGAAAGGCCATCTTCGCGGCTATCCCATTCTTTGTCGCGTACAATGTTTATTCCACTGAGAAGATAACTTATTCTCCTCCCGGCGAGCTTTTCCAGCCCCACGTTACGCCCCCGCAGTGGGTTGTCGACTACAAGGTCCCTGAATGGGCGGCAAATCCTGAAAAGTGGGAACAGCGGTTTATTGATCAGGGCAAAAAAATATATGAAGATAATTGCCTTCCATGCCATGGAAAAGACGCCGATGGAAAAGGTCCGGCGGCCTCATCCATCAGATATCCTGCAGCGCCTACCAATTTTAAAGAGCCGGGAACTATCGCGCAATTGCCTGTTTCATATGTTTACTGGCGCGTGAGGGATGGGGGGATATTTGACAAGCAATTCAACAGCGCCATGCCGGGCTGGGGAGAGGAATTAGAGGAAGAGGAAATATGGAAAGTGATTATGTACACCTATCACAAGGCTGGTGTGAAACCGAGGACGTGGGAGTAAGGCAGGGCGTAGGGGGTAGGGAAAGGAGATAATAGATGATAGATAACGCAGAAAAGGCTTTTCAGAGAAGCAAGGTTTATGAATTGACGGCTTACGCATTCGGGGAGCCGTCTGAGGAGTTTCTAAGTTTTGCAAGAAGCGGCGAGCTCCTGAAGCATATGAAAGAATCTTTAAGAACGCATCCTTATGCCGTTGAGATGGATATCCGGCCGCTGGAATTAATCATTGAAGAATTGAAGGATATTGATATTCATGAGCTGCGCCTGGAATACGGGAAGATGATCTCCCCTGAGATGAATTTCCTTTACGAATGTAATTACCACCCTCCTCTTAATGCCTCTGAAGAAATGTCTGATGTTGCTGGATTTTACAGGGCGTTCAGCATGGGGTTTACAGGCGACAGGCCCGACCACATATCCATGCAGCTTGAATTCATGAGGCTGCTGACCCTGAAAGAGGCAAAGGCGCTCCTTGACAGAGACACGGAAAATGAGGGAGTTTGTGTTTCCGCTCAAAAGAAATTCCTCCACTCTCATCTCGGCAGATGGACCTCGACCCTCTCACGTATGGCTGGAGGGATAAGGTTCTATGGACCATTCAGCGCTTTGATAAAGAACTGGCTGACCGTTGAATGCACTTATCTGTCCGCAGGGACTGATGAAATATTTTATAACTGCCGGAGCAGTTCCGGAGAAGAAAATTCTGATTGTTTTTCCAAAGGAGGCTGCGCATGAAGGGATTTAGCAGAAGGGATTTTCTGAAATGGTCTTTGGCCGGCGCCGCCGGCATTGCCGTGAGCTCGCCCAAATTCGCATTCCTGCAGCCCGTGAGCGTTGATAACCCTCTCGAATCGTATCCCGACAGGGAATGGGAAAAACTCTACAGGGACAAGTTCAGGTATGACGAAACGTTCACTTTCACCTGTGCGCCTAACGACACCCACAACTGCCTGCTCAGGGCTTATGTAAGAAACGGCGTTGTGGTAAGGACAGGGCCTACATATGCGTTCGGTGATGCTACTGATGCGTACGGCAATCAGGCTTCTCACAGATGGGAGCCGAGGTGCTGCCAGAAGGCGCTGGTCCTGCCGAGAAGATTTTACGGCGACAGGAGACTGAGGGGCACTATGGTCAGAAAGGGTTTCCGGGACTGGATAAAGGCAGGGTTTCCGAGAGATACTGAGACAGGAAAACCCCCGGCAAAATATTTTGACAGGGGAAAAGATAAATGGCTTAAAGTTCCCCACGACGAGGCCTTTGAGCTTACAGCAATGGCAGTAATGAATATAGCTGAGACTTACACTGGAGAAAAAGGCACCGGGCTGCTCAGAAAGCAGGGATATGATCCTGCATCAATTGAAACCATGCAGGGCGCAGGGACACAGGTCTTAAAACTGAGGGGCGGGATGCCGCTCCTTGGGGCCACGAGGCTGATGGGGCTTGTCAGGGTCGCCAATATGATGGCGCTCCTTGATGACCATATCAGGCATACGGGGGCTGAAAAGTCTGTCGGCGGAAGGCACTTTGACAATTACTCCTGGCATACGGACCTGCCGCCCGGACATCCCATGGTTACAGGGCAGCAGACCGTGGACTGCGACCTGTCAATGGCCGAGCAATCAAAGCTCATCACGCTCTGGGGTTTAAACTGGATTTCCACAAAGATGCCCGACTCCCACTGGCTCACGGAAGCAAGGCAGAGAGGCACCAAAGTCATAAACATAACCATAGAGTATCAGTCCACCGCCAATAAATGTGACGAAGTGATTGTGATAAGACCGGGCACAGACCACGCCCTCATGCTCGGTGTTGCAAGCATAATCATGAAAGGCAAACTCTATGACGAAAAATATGTGAGATCGTTTACAGACCTGCCGGTCCTTGTAAGAACAGATACCCTGCAGTACCTTCGGGCCTCCGATATTGTTGAGGATTACAAAAACTCTGAATTAAAAAATTATATGACGGTCCTGAAGACGGATGAGAAACCCCCTGCTCCATCAAAACAGTCCGGACAATATCTCCCTGAAAAGATGAGGGCCGAGTGGGGAGATTTTATCGTATGGGACAGCAAAAAAAACGAGCCCCGTATTATCAGCCGCGACATTGTAGGGGAAAGATTCGAGGAATTGGATGTCGTCCCTGCCCTTGATGGCGTCTATAAAGTCAAAACAGTTGACGGCACAGAGATTGAAGTCCGGCCTGTCTTTGATATCCTGAGCGAGTATCTCACGGAGTTTACACCTAAAACCGTTTCAGAGATTACATGGGCTCCTGAAGCGGCAATACAAAACCTTGCGAAGGAAATCGCCAAATACAAGGCGTCTACATTCTTCGGGGTAGGCATGGGCCCGAACCAGTTTTTTAACGCGAGCCTTAAAGACAGGGGAATATTCCTTATCGCGGCCCTCACAAATAATATCGGGCGCATTGGAGGTTCTCCGGGAAGTTATGCCGGCAATTACCGTGTGGCTTTGTATAACGGGCTCCCCCAGTACATAATCGAAAATCCATTTGATATCGAGCCGGACCCTGAGAAACCCGTGAGATTGAAACCATACCTGAAATTTGAGTCCGCGCACTACTTCAGCCACGGCGATAAACCGTTGAGGCTCGGCAATAAACTTTTCACAGGGAAGACGCACATCCCGACGCCGACAAAGTTCCTCTGGTTTTCAAACAGCAACTCTATTATCGGTAACGCGAAATGGAGCTATGAAATCATTGTGAATACCCTGCCGAAGCTTGAGGCGGTTGTAATGAACGAATGGTGGTGGACGATGTCCTGCGAATATTCCGATGTCGTCTTCGGCGTTGACTCATGGGCGGAGTTCAAACACCCGGACCTGTGCGGCTCCGTGACCAATCCGTTTAACCAGGTTTATCCAACGACGCCTCTGAAAAGGATATTCGACACGGTCGGCGACATTGATACGTACGCCGGGGTCGCAAAAAAACTCGCGAAACTGACAGGAGACAGACGCTTTGAAGACTACTGGAAATTCGTATATGAAGGCAGGGTCGATGTATATCTCGACAGGATAGTAAAGGGAAGCAGCACGCTCAAAGGATATTCCTTCAGGCAGCTTCACGACCTGGCATTGAAGGGGATACCGTCGCTGAAGAATCTCAGGACGTATCCAAAGGTCGCGGGCTGGGAACAGACCAATGAAAGCAAACCGTGGTATACAAAAACGGGAAGACTGGAATTTTACAGGGAGGAACCGGAATTTATTGAGCACGGCGAGAACCTGCCGGTATACCGCGAACCTATTGACGCGACCTTCTATGAGCCCAATGTGATCATTTCAAAAAAGATGAGCGTTCTCAAACCATCACAGCCTGAAGATTACGGGTTAAGGAGAGATGATCTCCATACCGAGACTAGGCAGGTAAGGAATGTGGTCAAGCAGTGGTCGGAGTTAAAGAATACCAGCCATCCCCTTGCGCATAAAGGGTACGGATTTTTGTTCATAACGCCAAAATACAGGCACGGGGCGCACTCTACCCCTATCGACATCGATATGATGACTGTATGGTACGGCCCGTTCGGCGACCTCTACAGGCGTGACAAAAGGATGCCCTGGGTCGGAGAGGGATACCTCAATATGAACCCTGAAGACGCAAGGGCGCTGAAAATTAACGACGGAGATTATGTATGGGTTGACGCCGACCCTGAGGACCGGCCGTATCATGGATGGAAGAAGGGAGATGAAGATTACAAAGTGGCGCGCATGATGTGCAGGGTGAGATATTACAGCGCCATTCCACGTGGCGTGCTCCAGATGTGGCACAACATGTATCAGGCCACGCACGGCTCGGTGAAAGGTCATGAGACAAACCCGGACGGTCTTGCTAAGAACCCTGAAACGAATTATCAGGCGATCTTCAGGTACGGAGGACACCAGAGCTGCACGAGGGCCTGGCTCGGACCAACATTAATGACGGATTCCCTTGTCAGAAAAGACGTCTTCGGACAGTTGATCGGTAAAGGGTTTCTTGCCGATATACACTGTCCCGTCGGCGCCCCGAGAGAATCGTTTGTAAAAGTGACAAAGGCTGAAGACGGCGCTGTCGGAGGCAAAGGACTCTGGAGGCCCGCTGCGCTCGGGTTCAGGGCAGGATATGAAAATGAGTCAATGAAGAAGTATTTGAAGGGGGAATATATTATCTAAGGGTTCAAGGGGTTAGGGTTCAAGGGTTCAAGGGTTTTTCACTCGGACCCTCGGCCCCTTGAACCCTCGAACCCTATCTTTGAGGGAGGTTTAATGGCAAAGAATAAAGTAAACAACTGGCAGATCCGGCGTGAGATGTTTTATCCGTATGAAGAAGTAAGGCCGCAGAAACAGTTTGCCGCGGTCTTTGACATCAACAAATGCATAGCCTGCCAGACCTGCACTATGGCGTGCAAGCAGACGTGGACCACCGGCAGAGGGCAGGAATACATGTTCTGGAACAACGTGGAATCGAAGCCGTACGGGTTCTATCCTCTTGCATGGGATGTGAAGATCCTTGAGGCGCTCGGCGCGCAGAATTGGGACGGGGACAGATATTCAGGGAAAACAATTTTTGAGGCCGCGCCAAAGGGACAGGCCGTGGAAGGCTATCTGCCCGAGGACGCTGATTACGCATATCCTAACGTCGGTGAAGACGAACCGTTCGGAGAAGTTAAAAAAGGGGACTACATCACGATCCCTCACAGGGTGTGGCATTTCTATCTGCCGCGTATCTGCAATCACTGCACCTATCCGGCCTGCGTGGGGGCATGCCCGAGAAAGGCGATATACAAAAGAGAAGAAGACGGGATAGTGCTTGTGGACCAGAAACGGTGCAGGGGATACAGGGAATGCGTAAGGGCCTGCCCTTACAAGAAGGTATTTTTTAACAAGACGACGAAGATAGCGGAGAAATGCATCGCCTGTTATCCGTTGATTGAAAAAGGCGAGCAGACCCAGTGCATCAGGACCTGCATCGGCAGGATCAGACTCAACGGGTGGCTTCATCTGCCTGAAAAGGCGGACCCTTCAAACCCCATGGATTATCTGGTCCATATCAAAAAGGTCGCCTTGCCGCTTTTTCCGCAATTCGGCCTGGAGCCGAATGTTTATTATATACCTCCCATTCATGTGCCGGCGCCTTATCTCAGGCAGATGTTCGGACCGGGCGTTGAACAGGCAATAAAGACGTACAAGACCGCGCAGAACGATGAGACCCTGCTCGGGGCCCTGACGGTCTTCGGTTCTTCCGAGTTCCGGGTTTCAAAGTTCCGGGTCTCAAAAGGGGTCGTGACGGGTTATGACGACAAAGGAGATGAGCTCGTAAAGGTCCCGTTAAAAGAGCCTGTCTTTATCAGGCCGTTTCATGATGAAAAACTCCAGGTATATCGCCATAACATAACATAGGAGGCGGGAATGAGAAATAAAAGTCAGAAGTCAGAAGTCAGAAGTCAGAAGTCGAAGGAACTCGTTACTTTCTTTCTCTTACTGCTCACTGTTCACTGTTCACTGTTCACTGATTACGCTTACTCCCAGGGTCTTATCGTTATGGCAAATAAAATTTCCGGTGAGCTGCCGCTTGACCCTGATAACAGCGCCTGGAATAGGGCCTCAGGTATTGAGATCCCTCTCGCACCCCAGGTTATGGCGAAGCCGAGGGTATATGAATCGGGCATAAAGAAATTGAACGTCAGGGCCTTGCATAACACAAAAGAGGCGGCCTTCCTGCTTACATGGGAGGACAACACTGAGGACGCGGCAGTGGACGTCGACAGATTTTCCGATGCTGTCGCGCTGGAGTTCCCGTCATCCTCTTCTGAGGGTAAACCCCATTTCGCGATGGGCGACACGGAGAAAACAGTAAACATCTGGTTCTGGAAGGCTGCGTGGCAGAGCCGATCCGACGGCGATAAAGTTTACGCGACTTCAGATGACTTTCTTGGCGGAGTTCTGGCAGGAAATCCCGTATCGGAAGAGCGGACCTTGCCGGTAGAAAATCTTGTTGCCCAGGGGTTCGGGAGCGCTACGGACATGGAAAAGGCGGACATTCAGAATATCACAGGCAGCGGTAAATGGAAGTCCGGCAAATGGGCCGTTGTATTTAAGAGACCGCTGACATCGGACGGCAGGTTTAACGTTAAATTTAAAGAAGGCTCTGTCACGCCTCTTGCATTTGCTGTCTGGAATGGTTCAGAAGGCGACAGGGGCGGAAGGAAGGTTGTATCCACCTGGTATTATGTCGGGTTTGAGACAGAGGAGAAAAAGACAATATATTTTTACCCTGTGCTCGCGTTTATAGGCGCGCTTGGAATAGAAGCTGGAATAATTATGGGAATAAGAAGAAAAAGGGTGTAGGGAGTAGATGGGGAAAAGGAGGTTATGATGAATCTTAAAGAAGAAGGGCAAGAAGTCCGTTCACGTGTAACATTAAATGAAATTCCGGGGCGGTTCCTCGAATGGCTTGTTTCATCAAGGACCAAATTTCTCAACGACATGCTGGAGGGCAAACCGATGCGATATTTTTCCGCGCATCTTCCGGTCATGGCTACGTGGAGGGAAGGGGACCCTTTCCCTGTAAATATGACGGTCAAGGGTATCGGGTTAATTCCGAAGGATGAGTGTATTCAGGACTACACTGATATGTTTGAAGCAGTGATTGCAGAATCCAGGACAAAATCATGGGAGGAAAGCCTTCATAAAAGGATCGGGGTCATGAATAAACTGTACAATGACGCCGGCTGCTTTAATCCGGCCCTCCTTGGAGGCCTGGAGATATTTGAAGGAAAGGCTTACGAGAATCTAAGGGAGAACCCCCATACGAGCCTGCTTTATGTCGGCATGGCCCATTCTCCCCACGGCATGCAGTATACAAGTTTTCAGGTAAACGGTGAAGTTGAACTTCTTGATAAAAACAACCCTTATTACAGGTTCCTGCTTGCTTCGAGAAAGCTGTTTGAATTTGAGAAATTCCACCTCTACCAGCCTGATTATCCTTTCGGCTATCTTATCAATGTTATTGAAGTGAGGGACAAATCACCGTGGTCCAGGAATAAATGACATTGTGTTTTTAAGCGATTTTTGTTACGATTTTACCTCATTAAACGAAAGAAGCCGACAGCCGCCGGCTGACAGTTAAAAATCATGGAAGACAGAGAAGCTAAATCAATAATCGAGGCGGTCCTTTTTATGAGCGGCGAGCCGGTATCTCCTGATTCCCTCGGTAAAATCCTGGAGATT
>QZKO01000007.1 GCA_003599505.1 Nitrospiraceae bacterium
CAAGCGAAGTATGGAAAATTTTAGGGGCCGTTAAAACAGAATTTGAAAGGTTTGGCGATGTCTTAAGGAAAGCACAAGAAAAGATAAAGGAAGCGGACGATGAAATAGATAAGCTTGTCGGCGTGAGAACAAGGCAGATTCAGCGAAAACTTAAGATTGTTCAGGAATTGCCGTCACAGGAATCCTTATTATATATACCTGATGAAACTTCCGAAAATGAAGAAGCGGAAAACGAGGGCAGCAGTCAATAACCTTTAATTCCCTAAAAGGAGGGCATTATGGCAGAAAAATTAAGTCACGAGGAGTTTGTAAAGAAGGCGATCGTGAGTCTCAGGAAAGAGGGGTACAAAGGCATTCACACTGTTTATTCGGGGTTCAACACGGCATTCAAGAAATATTTTGACGGAGAAGACCCTATAAAGGTAACAAACCAGCTTTCTGCGGAAGGCAAAATAGTGATAAGACCTGTTAAAGGCGGGGTCATGCTTTACCTCCCTGAAGACGCGCCGCAAATGAAAGACGCCGGGGAAGACGCATTAAAGAAGATGGGACTATAAAAACAGGGATTAGGGGGTAGGGGCAACCCCCTGTGGTTGCCCTAAATTGGGCAGGCACAGGGCCTGCCCCTACAATTGGGGTGATTATGCCAAACATTCTCGAACAATCGATAAAAATAAGAAGGATATGGGGGGCTTTCAGGCAGGCAAGGGTGCTTCTTACCGCGAATAACTACAGGGTATTTGACTATCTGGAAAAACCGATATCCGCAGAAGCAGTCGCGAAAAAATCAAATACGGATTTCAGGGCCACTACAATCCTGCTCGATGCGCTGACAGGTCTTGGTTTTATTAAAAAACAGAGTGATAAATATCTGAACACAAATCTTGCTTCCCGATTTCTTGTCTCCGGAAGTCCGCATTATCAGGGTAACATAATCAGGCATGCTGAGACCTTGTGGCAGAACTGGTCAGGGCTTGATGATGCCATAAAAACAGGAAAACCCTGTCGCAAGGCCCATGACCATGAGGCGTTTATTCTCGGCATGCACGATCTGGCGTCATTGAAAGCCGGAAAAGTTGTCAGGGCGATTGGGTTAAAAGGTGTTAAAACAGCGCTTGATCTCGGCGGAGGCCCCGGCACTTATTCAATCGAGATGGCAAAAAAGGGTGTGAAAGTAACGCTCTTTGACAGGCCGGAGACTGTTGAAATCGCAAAAAAGGTTGTTAGTAACGCCCCCCGACCCCCTCTTAAATTAAGAGGGGGAGAAGGGGGAGTTAATTTCCTCCAGGGGGATTTCATAAATGACAACATCGGTAACGGTTACGACCTGATTTTGGCCAGTCAGATATTACACGCAAATTCTGAAAAAGATAACCTCATGCTTTTGAAGAAATGCAAAAAGGCGCTGAATAAAAACGGCAGGACAGTCATTCAGGAATTCAAAATATCAACAGACCTGACACAGCCGGCAAACAGCGCTCTCTTTTCGGTGAACATGCTTGTCAACACTGAGGGCGGGAGATGTTATTCGCCTGAGGAAATGGAAGGCTGGCTGTTGAAGATCGGGATGAAAAAAATTAAAAAGAAGTCAATTGATGATTCGGTGTTGATCAGCGCTGCAATATAAAAGTGATTAGTTGTCAGACTAACAGCTAATCACTAATAACTAATAATGACCATACGTGAGCAGACAGAAGAGATTGAAAGAAAAATCCTCCATCCGCGTGCATGCCTGAGCTCGGAAAGCAGGGGCAGGCTGAGGAAAGAGAAGGAAGACGACCTGCGGACATGCTTTCAGCGCGACAGGGACAGGATCATCCACTCAAAGGCCTTCAGGAGACTGAAGCACAAGACCCAGGTATTCCTTGCGCCAAAAGGAGACCACTACAGGACGAGGCTGACCCATACGCTTGAGGTCTCGCAGATTGCAAGGACCATCGCCCGGGCGTTAAGGCTTAATGAAGACCTGACAGAGGCGATCTCGCTCGGTCACGATCTGGGACACACGCCGTTTGGTCATGCCGGAGAGGACATTTTGCGCGAGATTTATCCGGGAGGGTTTAAGCATTATGAGCAGAGCCTGCGGGTAGTGGACGTGCTCGAGAGAAACGGTCAGGGGTTGAATCTGACTCATGAAGTAAGGGAAGGTATCGTAAAGCATTCAAAAGGCAAGGGCGAAATCTTTTCTTCCCGCGTCCGCAGCGAAACTCTGGAGGGGCAGATCGTAAGGGTATCGGATGTGATCGCCTACGTTAACCATGATCTCGACGACTCTCTCCGCGCCGGCGTCCTTAAACGCTCAGGGCTGCCCATAGAGTTTTTCAAGGTCGGCGAGACGAACGCAAAAAGGATCGACGCGATGGTCAGAGATGTAATATCCGCTTCCACGACGACCGGCATGAAGGAAGTTATCATGAGTGATTCCATGAAAGATATCACTTATTCCCTGAGAGATTTTCTCTATAAAAATGTATATGAAAGCGAAATCTCGAAGAAAGAATTTAAAAAGGCGCGCAAGATACTTCTGGACCTTTATAATTACTATATAGAACATACCGACGAATTGTTTAAGGAATTCCCGAAGGAATCGGCAGAGAAAAAAAACAGGCTGGTCTGCGACTTTATTGCGGGGATGACGGACGGGTTTGCGCTCATTATGTATGAAAAGCTTTTCCTTCCCCAGCCCTGGGTGATATTATAATGGATTTTTGGGAGATGCCCCTGATTCAAATAATTCATTTGCATAAATTATCAGAATAAAATATAATTTTCAGTAACCTGTTTGCCTTGACAAGGGTGATATCTCCTTTTATAATTTAAGAAAATCTACAGGGGGTTATTATGACAAAGGCGGATTTAGCTGACAAGCTGTACGAAAAGATCGGTCTTCCCAAAAAGGAAGCGACTGCGATTGTTGAGACTCTTTTTGAATCAATGAAAGGCATTCTGGCGGATGGCGAATCTTTAAAAATAACCGGATTCGGGACCTTCCTTGTAAGAAAAAAAGGTTCACGCAGGGGGAGAAACCCGAAAACAGGCACTGAACTCGAAATCGAGCAGAGACGTGTAGTAACCTTTAAACCCAGCTTACAGTTTAAAGATCTTGTTGAAAAGGTATAATACCCCATGGGAGCTTCATCCCGGAAGAACCTAAGCTCCGACAGACTCTTTTACAAAATCGGGGAAATCAGTGAGATAGCGGAGCTGGAGCCTTATGTGCTGAGATACTGGGAGACCGAGTTTCCTTTCCTGAAGCCCAGGAAAAACAGGACAGGGCAGAGAGTATATACACGGAAGGACCTTGAGACAATCCTTCAGATAAAAAATCTTCTCTACAGGGAAAAATACACAATCGCCGGCGTCAGGAATAAATTCGGCGAGAGCATTCCGAAAAAAAGCAGTGTTTCAATTCAGACGATTCACGATGTAAGGCGCAAGCTGAAGGAAATACTGAACATATTAAAATAGCTATAAGCTTTTCGGCTAACAGCTTACGGCTTACAGCTTATCGCTTAAAAATGTACGGGGCGTAGCGCAGTCTGGTTTAGCGCACTCGCTTGGGGTGCGAGAGGTCGGCCGTTCGAATCGGCTCGCCCCGACCATTTTTCCCCTCTCCAGGCGGTTTCAGATTTTATCCTCTCTTTGATTTATAGAGCGCGATTATTTTTTTTGCTGTTAGCGGGAAAATCCCCAGGAGGGCAAAGGAAACAATTAATCCCGGTGAAAGTATTCCCTTCAGCGAATCTATCTTTGCCAGTTCTTTACCGGCATTTACATATACAATCGTTCCGGCGAGCATTCCGATCTGTGAAACCCAGTAAAAGGTGATGAGCCGCATCTTCGTAACGCCCATCGCAAGATTGATAAGCCAGAATGGGAATACCGGGATCAGGCGGAGCGTGAAGAGATAAAAGGCACCTTCCTTTTCAATGCCCTCGTTGAGCTTCGCTGTCCTGTCCCCGAATTTCCCCTGCACCCAGTCGCGCAGCAGGAAGCGGGAGACAAAACATGCCAGCGTAGCGCCGATGGTACTGGCAAAAGATACAATTACCGTACCTGTAGCAAGACCGAAGAGCGCCCCTGCTGCGATGGTCAGCACTGCCGCGCCGGGCAACGACAGCGCGGTGGAAAGGATATAGACTGCCATGTAGCCCGCTATTACAGTGACTCGGTGTTCAACGTACAGCGATAAGAAATTCTGTTGTGATTCTTTTATGTAGGCAAGCGTCAGGTACTGGCCAAAGTTAAATACTTTGAAAGCGACGATGGCGCCGCCAAGGACAATGACCATCACAATTTTTTTCAGGATATTATTCTTCATACGACCACCTTATGTCAGCAGCATCCGTTCTGATTACTGTTGTCTTGTTCGCGGGCAGCAGTCGTGCCGCCTTGCAACTCAATATCCCTTCACATCATAAATGGCTTATCTCATCCTTTTTCTCTTCACACCGGACTTTCTTTTCAAGATACTCCTTTGCCAGGTCCCTTCCTCCAAGTCCAAAGGAGACGGCGAGCGCAAGGACAATCCCGCCGAAGATTATCGCGAAGGCGATGACTATCGTCCCTTTGCCGATGCCGAGCTGTTCGAGCGCCATTGTCGCGGAAAGTATCAGTATTAAATACTTAACAGACTTCCCGATGAGATTGGAGAATCTGACGCCCGCGTTTACCGACGCGATCAAAGCCGCCCTGCCGAAGAAGTTGCCCAGCAGATATCCGAACAGGAGTATTAAGCCGGCAACGAATATATTCGGGAGATAAAGAAGGAATCTCTCGAGAAGCCTTTCGACCGTCGGAATCTGAAGGGCGCTCATTGAAATACCCGCAAATATAACGATGGTAATCCATCCGATAACCCTTGAAAGCAGGGAGGAAAAGGGTTCGGTTACGCCCCCTTTTTTCAGCAGTTCAATAACGCCGGACCTCTCCGAGACCCTATCAAGGCCGATTACCCTGAAGAATCTGGACAATAAACCCTTCAGAAGAAATCCGAGCACAAAGCCCACAATTAAAATAAACATGGAAGTCAGAAAGCTCGGAAGGAACTGGATAACTTTCTCATAAAATTTCTGAAAAGGCTCTGTTATCGCCACCTCGTACACATTCATGTCAAATGCCTCCTTTCATTTTTATGCTAATCCCATCTCTCAAGAAGAAAGACTTTCTTCTCCTCAAATACCCTGCACAACCGCTCAATCTTCTCCTCAACCTCCCGCGCGTCGCTGCTCCATGTCTCTATCACAAATGACGCGGTCCTGCCTATGTAAAGCGGGGTCAGCGATTTCAGGAGGTGCTCCCTGTTCATTATCTTTTTATGCGCCGCTGTCGCAAAGCTGTACATGATCTCAACCCAAACTTCTTCGGGCATATTGAATTCCTCCTTTTTCAGGTCCCCCGCTTTATCCAGAAAAGCGATTGTTCCCGGGGGGAGGAATTCTTTCCAGATGCCCCTCAATTCCCTGACCCCGAGTCTGAATCTTTCCAGCATCCTGTCGAGGTTTACGGATACAGGCTCAAGCCCTACCGCGTATTGAAAACCGAAGGCCGGCACCGGCCCGGACGCGTTTATTCCCCTCCATACATGCGTGTATGTTTCCATAAGGTCGAACGTCGAGCTTGCAACCTGAAACAGCATCGCGCTCAAATCAGCGCCCGGGTCTTTCGGGTCATGTATCTTCGCGCCGAGGAAGGACTGGCAGATTTTAAAACCGTTTGCAATCGCCGTGGTCGTCATCCAGATGTCAATACCGAACCTTGCGACGTCTGTCTCCCAGACGTCTTTGGTCAGGTAAAATTTCGCAAGCCTGCCTGAAAAACCGAAATCTCCGCCGATAGGCTGCCGTATCCGCTTTCCGTATAACGCCCGTGTCAGCGGATAGACAATGCTGTTGGTTATCGTCCCGTCATACTTGTGCCTGTGATAAAGAGGCGCGACATAATCAAATCCGCCTTCAAGGACCGGTTTCAGGAGAAGCTCGATCCATTCCGGCGTAATACTCCTCAGGTCCGAATCGACAACAGCGCACGCCTTTACGTTCAGCGCGTCCGCTATTTCAAATATCGCCCTGAAAGCGCTGCCTTTCCCCGGTATGCCGTGATACGGCATTGTCAATTTGAATAAAGGCGACACCCTGTGGTGAAGAAGCACGGACTGGAAGTCTTCGATGGCGGTATTCCGGACAATGTCCATTGTGCCGTCGGTCGAGCCGCCGTCTGAATTGACGAGCACACACTTTTTATCAGGGAAATATTTTGCAAAACCGGCCTGCACCGCCCTTACGACATGTCCGATGGTCCCGGCGTTGTTGTAACTGGGGATGCCGACGAGGATATCGGCCTCCCTGATTTCATCAATGCGCGTCTGGACGTCTTTCCTGAAGACAGAGTTTGCCATCACCCTCCCATCTCCATCAGCGCCGCGGGAAAATTTCCGAACACATCGGAAAGGCGCAGGACCTGCCTGCCGTCCCGGCCGGCAACTGCGGCATTCTCGCCCGTAAATACGCTGCGGTATACCATCTCCCTTTCTTCAAAGGGTATCACAATGCAGGTGTCGTGCCAAACTTCTTCACCGAGCGGGGGCGACCCCGGGGGTACAAGCCGCGTCAGAAGCCTCGGAACGGCAACCACTATCGTTTTATCCTCCTTTTTCCTTGCAAAGGCGCATACATGGTCTTTCAGCAAACCTTCGACGTCAAGAGGCACATACTCCCCTTCTTCAAACAGCTCCCTGTTCACCCTCCGGTAATTCAACGCCCTGCGGACCAGATACATCTTTATCCTGCCGTCGTCTTTGTTCATAAGTAAATCTTTTGCAAGCTCCTGCAACCCGTTCCCGGCTTCTCTCCTTTTGATCTCTTCAAGGAGGGCGGTCCTCTTCAAATAGTCTACAGGACGCCGGTTGTCGGGGTCTACGAGGCTGAAATCCCACAGCTCGGTCCCCTGATAAAAATCCGGCACGCCGGGAGATGCTATTTTAAGGAGTGTCTGAGACAGAGAATTGAACATGCCGTAGTGAGAAATCTTTTTCTGGAAAGGCATAAAATCATTCAGAAACTGATTGCCGGGATAAGGCTCCATGAGCTTTTCGATAAAAACCATCACAGCGTCTTCATAAACGGAATTGAGGCTTATCCAGCTTGAATTGACCTTTGCCTCTCTTACCGCCTTCAGCATGTATTCCCTGATCCTCTGTTTGAATTTATCATATTCAGTCCTGTCCATCCGGTCAACAGGCCAGGACCCGATAAGCGTCTGGTATAACAGGTACTCGTCATTTCTGTCCGGCAGTCTCTGCCCCTCCAGGACCGTTTTCTTTTTGATGTTTATTTTGCTCCATGAAACAAGCCGCTGCCTCCATTCATCCGGGACCTCTGAGAGGACGTTCAGCCTCGCCCTCACGTCCTCTCCCCTCTTGGTGTCGTGCGTAGCGGTTGTTATGAGCGCATGAGGCCAGTATTTCATTCTCTCTATATTCTGGCCGTGAAATGTTTCAGGGAGGGTCCCGAACCGGTCGGGGCTGCCTCCCACTTCATTGAGAGAAACGAAACGGTTATAGACGTAAAAGGCGGTGTCCTCAACTCCCTTTGCCATGACCGGGCCCGTAATCTGCTGAAACCTCATAGTGAAATCAAGCCATTCTTTCCGGTCGTCATCGCCGAGATAATCAGGACAGTCAAGCAGGAGGACGTCTTTGAGAAAATTGAAGACCGATTCGTTTATTGCCGGATTTCTGCGCATGGCCTTTGATACCGCAGACTCGATGTATTTCCGGTCCCTGTCGTTGACGCCTGACGGTCTTATATAAGTCCTGTAGACAGGGAAAAAAGCAATAACTTCGCCGATAACGCCCCTGAGACTGTATAGGGTAAAATCCCGCGTGTGCCTGTTCTTTTCAGAGATGCGGTTCAGGTAGTGGGCCAACATATTGAGTTCGCTTGCCATCGCTACATACATTATCTGCTTCTTCTTTTCATAGATAATTTCGGTAAAATTCAGTTTCGCCCTGATGAACCTGAAATAGATTTCATCGAAGGCTTTTGCATTTGCAGTGTCGATGAATACTCCGTTTACGGAATTCAGAAACACATACCCGGTCGTGCTGAAGATAGGCCAGTCCTCCGGCATCCTCTCGCCTTTAATCAGTATCTTTTCTCCGACGATGTAGAAAGGCTTATACTGCGGGTCGTTTGATAACATCTCTTCATATTGCTTTTCCGATTCCAGTGTTTGCACAGCCTCTTCATTCAGCGTCCTCTGCATAAAACACTCCCTCTGAAGACGCCTGAAATACTCCGCAGGGTCGTACAATCCGTCCGGATGATCAACTCTGAGTCCGGTAATCTTCCCTTCCCTGATGAGCTTTAAAATCAAACCGTGCGTCTTTATGAAGACGTCCGGGTCTTCCACCCGTATTGCGGCAAGCTCGTTTATGTCAAAGAATCTCCTGTAGTTAATCTCTTCCGTAGCGACCCTCCAGTGTGAAAGCCTGTATACTTGTTCACTGATAAGGCTGTCGAGCAGGTCAAAGCTCCTCGGCTCTCCTTTTGTCCCGTTGAAGGTCCTCACATTATTGTCAATAAACTCCATTATGCCGGGGCCTTCACAACACAAAGCCCAAAGACGTTTCTTGATGACCTCCTTCTCCCTGTACCGTTCCATGATCTTTTCATGGTCCTTTTCGGTATAAGGCGGCAGGTGTTCGATCGCCGTTATGATGCTGAGGAATTCGGTAAGGTGAGGGTCTTCCTCCGCCGGCCTGCCGGCAAGATTTTCAATATCATGCTTCAGGACAAGCAGGTACGTCAGCGGTCTTACAGGAAATCTGTGCTCGTAATAAGTTACATAGAATGCGCCTTCCTGGAAACTCAATGAAATTTCCTGGTCCTCAAGCGCCGCGCCGTACTGGCCGCCCAGCACCGGCAGGAGCACTTTGTCTTTCAGCTCCCTCTTGACCGGGTCCCAGTCTACGTCAAAGAAACCGGCGAACACGGAGCCCGGCCCGTTCTCAAGCAGGTCCATCCACAATGCATTTTCACTGCCGACAGCCATGTGATTAGGCACTATATCGAGTACCTGTCCCATGCCGTATTTCCGGAGCTCCTTTACAAGATCATCATACTCTTCTTCCGTCCCGATTTCAGGATTGAGCATGTTGTGGTCTACAATGTCATACCCGTGGAGGCTCCCCTTTTTCGCTCCTAAGTAGGGCGATGCGTAAATATCGCTTATTCCGAGGTCGTGCAGATAGCGGACAATATCCCTTGCGTCAGAAAATCTGAAATGTTTATTGAACTGCAGCCTGTAGGTTGAAACAGGGACCCTTAATGTGTTTCTTTCGTATGACATTCGATGCCTTTCCGCATTAATTCACCCTCCCTTGACGGGAGGGGGCAAGGGGGGGGTGAACATTCTTGTCGTCACCCCCACCCTAACCCTCCTCCGTCAAGGGGGAGGGAACCCGGAGCCTGTACAATACAAAACTGTGCCCTCTTGTGTTCAGCACAACTCTCGAACCGTCCGACTCTATTTTATCGGCGGACTTCCCGCCTTTCCCACCCCATTCTTCAGAAGAGGAATCGAGTATCCTTGACCAATAACCTTCCGGCAGTGTCAAGCCGATCTCAACGTCTTCCTTATTAAAATTATAAAGACAGAATATCCCGTCTTCTTCAAACCATCTCCCGACAAATAATACCTTTTTATCTTCAAAGCCCCTTGCCTCCATATCCTCTTTGCTTAAATGTGAGAGAGCGGGAAATTCTCTCCTCAGCCGTATCAACTCTTTATAAAAACTGAAAAGGACATTATGCCTGCCCTCCTGATGCAATCCGATATTCAGCTTTGAATTCAAAAAAGTACTTTCAGCCTCCGGATCGGGGACTTCTCCTTCCCATCCGAATGATGCGAACTCATCTTTCCTGCCTTTTCTTACGGCCTCGATCAATGCCTTGTCCGAGTGGCTTACGAAATACTGAAACGGCACGGTCTCGCCGTATTCCTCGCCCATAAAAAGAATGGGAATAGATGGCGACAACAGGACAATTCCTGCTGCAAGTTTCAACGCTTCAAACGAAACAAGATTTGAAAGCCTTTCCCCGAGCATTCTGTTTCCGACCTGGTCATGGTTTTGTGAAAAGACGACAAATTGATGCGCGGGTATGTCCCTGGAAGAATTACCGTGGTTTCTCTTCCTGTACTCCGAATATCCTCCTGAATAGACAAAGCCCTCTCTCATGGATTTCACCAGGTGCGACACCTCGCCGAAATCGGCATAATAGCCGTCTTTCTCCTCTGCAAGAAGGGTGTGGACACAGTGATGGAAATCGTCGTTCCACTGCGCGTCAAGGCCGTATCCTCCCTGCTCATTCCGTCTTGTCAGCCTTGAATCATTCAGGTCGCTCTCGGCTATCAGATAAAATTTCCTTCCCTTCAGGACTGAAAATTCTTCAACCCTTTCCGCAAGCTCCCGGAGAAACGGCTTCGCGCTCATATCAGTGATGCCGTGCACCGCGTCGAGACGGAGCGCGTCTATCTGATAATTATTGAACCAGTGCAGCGCATTCTCTATGAAATAGTTCCTTACGTCATTGCTATACGCATCATCAAAATTTATTGCCTGTCCCCAGGGAGTTTTGTACTTGTCGGTGAAATACGGGGCAAAGTCCCGGAGATAATTGCCTTCGGGGCCGAGATGGTTGTAGACAACATCGAGTATGACGGCAACCCCTTTTTTATGGCATTCACTTACGAAACGCCTGAGGCCGTCGGGCCCTCCGTAAGAGTTCTGGACGGCAAAAGGATATGTGCCGTCATACCCCCAGTTCCTCTCTCCCGGAAACTGGGCGACGGGCATTAATTCAATCGCATTGACTCCCAGCCCGCCCAGATAATCAAGCGCCGGGACAACCGCATCGAACGTGCCCTCTTTTGTAAATGTCCCGACATGTATCTCATACATAATCATTTCCTGGAGCGGGACGCCTCTCCAGTCGCCGTCTTCCCGCTGAAATGAGCTATGGTCGACTACCTGTGACGGACCATGAACGCCGTCAGGCTGGAAACAGGACGCGGGGTCGGGTCTTTCAGTCCCGTCATCAAGCCTGTATAAATAACGCGCTCCGGGGAACACGCCGTCAACTTCCGACCTCCAGTACCCGCGGCCGTCTCTTTCCAGAGAGACCAGCCGTTCATCAGGAGACATGATCTTTACCCTCAATTCATTTATAAAGGGGGCCCAGACAACAAATTCACATTTCCCGGTTTCATGATACCAAGCGCCTATTCTCATTTTCATTTACCTGTAAAAAGATAAACGACATACCGGATTATGTCAACCTTAATTTGCGGTTCTCACTGCTCTGTCTTCTTATCCATTTGTCCATCTCAACAACTGCTATTACCGTAGCAGAGACCATTAGTATTTGCAGCCACTCGCCAGCAGCTATCGGTCCGGTCCTGAATACCCACTGGAGCGCCGGCACATAAAGCACGGCCAATTGGGCAAAAAAGGCGGCCACCATGCTGAAGAAGAGAAAGGGGTTGCTCATAGGGCTCATCTTAAAGATTGATTGCGTCTCGGAGCGGCAGTTGAAGGCCTGATAAAACTGGAAAAAGACCATCGTAGTGAGAGCAATAGTACGCGCCTTCTCAAGAGACGCGCCGGAATTCAGATACCATATAAACATGAACAGAGTGCCGGCCGCAAGCGTGGTCCCCATTAAGACGGTCCTCTGAATCATCAGGCTTGACATTATGCCTTCTTTCGGCTTCCGGGGATGCCTGTCTAATACTCCTTTTTCCGCGGGTTCAAAAGCAAGGGCCACATCCTGCAGGCCGTTCGTTACGAGGTTGAGCCACAATATCTGGGCCGGTATATATGGTATGGGAAGTCCCATCAGTATGGTTACGAGTATGGCAAGCAATTCTCCGAAGCCGCATGACACAAGAAATATGGCGACCTTTTTGATATTGTCATAAACAACCCTGCCCTCCTCGACTGCCGCAACGATACTGGCGAAATTATCATCCGCAAGGACCATATCGGACGCCTCCTTTGCCACATCCGTGCCCGTCCTGCCCATTGCAATGCCGATATGGGCGGCCTTCAGCGCCGGCGCGTCGTTCACTCCGTCTCCGGTTACGGCCACAACTTCGCCGTGCTTCAGCAACCCGAGAGTTATCCTTAACTTGTGCTGGGGCGAAACCCTGGCATATACGTTCACGGCGCTTACCTTTTCGAAAACCTCATCGTCAGTCATGCCTTCCAGTTCCATGCCGGTAAGAACGTCCGCGTCATTGTCCGCAATGCCGAGTTTTCCGGCAATCGACCTGGCAGTTACGGCATGGTCGCCGGTAATCATCACAACCCTTATCCCTGCCCTCTTGCAACTCCTGATCGCTTCTATAGCCTCCGGCCTCGGGGGGTCTATCATACCCTGAAGCCCGGCAAAGACAAGGCCGGATGTGATACCAGGGCACTCCACGTCCCTGCAGGTCAACTCCTCAAGTTCGCCCTCTACTTCCTTGTAGGCAAATGCAAGCACCCGCACCCCTTCCTTTGCAAAGCCTGAAGCAACGTGCAGGATGTCTTTTTTATTTATGGCCCCGCCGTGCATATATTCGGCGCACATGTCAACAACCTTTTCAGGCGCGCCCTTAACGAATATCAGCTTCTTTCCTCTGTGCGTGTGGAGGGTCGCCATATAACTCCTTTCAGATTCAAAAGGTATAATGGCTATTTGCTGATACTTCTCCCGTTCTTCCTCTGTCTTTAATCCCGCCTTCATTGCGGACACGATCAGCGCCCCTTCAGTGGGGTCCCCGTCGACCCTGTACCGGCCTTCCTCTTCGTAGAGATTTGATTCATTACAGAGAAGCCCTATCCGGAACACATGTGCGAGACTTTTAAACTCTTTTGCGTCGATGCTTCTGCCTTCATGCAGGACCTCGCCTTCCGGCTCGTATCCGCTGCCGGTGACCTCGTAGACGTGTTCGCCGTCGTAGAGCAGTTTCACCGTCATCTCATTTTTTGTCAGTGTGCCTGTCTTGTCCGAACCTATGACCGTCGTGCTTCCGAGAGTCTCCACCGCAGGGAGTTTCCTGATAATGGCATTGCGTCTCGCCATCCTTGCCACGCCAATGGCCATTGCTATGGTAACAGCCACCGGCAATCCTTCGGGTATTGCCGAGACCGCCGTGGCCACGGCGGTCATGAACATTTCGGACGCCTTTTCCCCGAGGATTATGCCGAATCCGAAAACCATAATTGAAAATGCAATGACAACAAGTCCTATCAATCCGGCAAACCGGTCCAGCTTGTCCTGCAGCGGGGTCCTGATAGAGACAATCTCTTTGACCTCTTCGGCTATCTGCCCCAGTACAGTTCCATGTCCTGTCGCGACAACGGCGCCCCTGGCCCTTCCCGACACGACAATCGTCCCCATGAAAGCCATGTTCTTCCGGTCGCCCGGCGTCAGATTGTCCTCCTTTATGGGACCCGTGTGTTTCAAGGCGGGAACAGACTCTCCTGTGAGCATTGCTTCTTCAATCTTGAACTCGATTGTGTGCGTCAGCCGCAGGTCGGCGGGTACCCTCGTGCCGGACGCGAGAAGCACTATGTCTCCGGGCACAAGTTCTTCACTGTTAATCTCCTTTTCCTTGCCTTCCCTGATCACCCGCGCCCTGGGGACCAGCATCTTCTTCAGCGCCCGGACGCTCTCTTCCGCTTTGAACTCCTGTATATAGCCGATAATCGCATTGAGGACCACCACGGCAAAAATGACGCCGGAGTCTATGTATTCCTCAAGCAGTATGGTTACGACTCCGGCTATCAAAAGGATATAGATAAGCGGGCTTGTGAACTGATGGAGGAGTATTTTAAATTTACTTATCTTTTCTTCTTCAGCAAGCTTGTTCGGTCCGTATTGAACGATGCGCTCTTTCGCCTCCGCGTCAGTCAATCCGCTTTCTGAAGAGCCGAGCTTATGCAATACTTCTTTGACATTAAGCTGATACCAGTCCACGTTTTACCTCCGGGCAGTCAATTTATCAGTATGACCTCTTGAAAGTGGTATAAAGATTATTTCACAGATGGCGTTAGATGTCACCTGAAATCGATTTTCTCATAATTTACGGTCTGGCAAAACTGGAGATAAAGAAGAATTTCAGGACTTCTCAGAATCCCCTTTCCGCAAAGGGAAGTGCATGCACACAATGCACACAAAGATGAGAAAAGCCCCCTCCGGGTTAATTGCCGTTTTAAGGATTAATAAAGATTGGCGACTATTCGCCCGAAATGTAGAAGAGATGGATGTTAAATACTGGAATGAGGTAGCAGAAAATTACGACCATGAAATATTCGATGTCCTTGCTCACGACAAGAGCAGTCTCATCAGCGACCGGATCAAAAACTTCGCTTCTGAAACCGGAACAGCTTCAGACATGGGATGCGGACCCGGCAAGTTCCTCCCGATACTGTCTGAGCGCTTCCGGCATGTTTATGCCTACGACATTTCAGAGAAGTGTCTGGAACAGGCACGCGACAACTGCGTCGGTCTGGCTAACATCGATTACGTCATGGCCGACCTGTCAAAGAAAAAAATCAGGATGCCGAAAGTTGATTTTGTTTTGTGTGTTAATTCTATTATCATGCGGTCCATGGTGAAGCGTTTCAGGTACCTGAGGGCGATCAGCGACCATCTTAATCCCGAAGGGCATATGATATTGGTTGTTCCCTCTTTTGAGTCTGCAATATTTTCAAAAATCCGCCGGATTGAAAGTCACATGCGCAGGGGGGTCGGCTACGGTGCGGCGGTAATGGCCGTATGGAGAGCCAATAGCAGACAGAAGGCCTCGCATCTTCAGCAGGGCATTATCAATATCGATAATGTCCCGACAAAGCATTACCTGAAAGAAGAACTGTTCGCTACACTGCGGGACTTCGGTTTTGAAATACTTGAAGTCATGAAGATCGAATACGGCTGGGAAACGGAATTCAGTGATCCGCCGCATTGGCTGAAGGAACCGTTTCCATGGGACTGGCTGGTCACGGCGCAGAAGGTCGGGCCGGTTTGAGTCAGGTAAAAACCCAAGGACAAGCGGACGCCAAAAACGTTTTTCCGACGTAATACGAGTAAGTGCAAAATCGCGACGATTCCTTTATAATCTTTACATAGCGCAGGGGTTAGATATTGATCTAAGGAACGACTTTCATGGCTAATTCAGGACAACCACTCTCAGAGATATTCGGGCACATTATTATTCCCGGACGATCAAGACAGATTTGAAATGCCCAAGCCGGTGAACGTTGCGTCCATTCCGCAGAGGAGCCCTTTTCGTTATCCCGGCGGTAAAACATGGTTTGTCCCGACATTCAGACACTGGATTACCGCCATATATCCCAAGCCCGATATCCTGATTGAGCCTTTTGCAGGGGGCGGGATCATCAGCCTGACTGCACTTTTCGAGAAGTTGGTTCAGAAAGTTGTTATGGTTGAACTTGACGACGAGATAGCAGCAGTATGGAAATCAATAGTTAAAGGCGACGCTGAATGGCTCGCAAACCGCATTCTTAATTTTGAATTATCCAGGGAAGCTGTTATAAACGAACTTCAGAGAACTCCACACTCACATAAAGAAAAGGCATTTCAGACAATTCTCAAAAACCGCACATTTCACGGCGGGATTCTTGCTGAAGGCGCAGGGTTTCTCAAATACGGCGAAAATGGGAAGGGCATTCATTCACGCTGGTATCCTGCAACTATCGCCAAAAGACTTCTGAGTCTGGCTCACTTTATTGAAAGGATCGATTTTCGCTGCGATAACGGCATGAAAGTGATGCAGGAATTCGCCGGCAGACATGATACAGTTTATTTTATAGACCCCCCATATACGGCTGGTGGAAAGAAAGCCGGGAAGCGTTTATATAAACATTATGACCTTGATCATGAAGAATTATTTTGTGTATGTGAAAAGTTGAAGGGCGATTTTCTAATGACATATGATAATGCTGAAGAAGTTAAAAAGATGGCCCGGAGTCATGGTTTTCAGATGCGGCTGATACCGATGAATAACACTCATCATGCGACAATGGAAGAATTGGTCATCGGCAAAGATTTGTCATGGATGGACGGGTTCCCGGCAGTGCATGAGCCTGAAGCGGAGTATTCAGTTCGGAATATGAAGAAAAGAAAGTCCAGGAAATGATCCCGCTCGTTATAATTTTCGTGATAACACTCCATGATTTTCTTCTTACCGGAAATTTTCTTGCCTTTTCGTAAGGCGCTGATTATTATAAGACATCTCACAAACGGTCGCTGTTAATCTTCTTTATATGAGGGTAATGGGAGTAAGATCAGCGGTTGATTCTCAAGCGTTTCAAATTTAATAATCATTATGGAAACTATGCGGCAGCAGAAATTATTGAGTTGTACAGGAGTATATGTATCAAATATTAACCGTTGCAGTTGATTATTTGTTAGGAGCAAGATAAGCAAAATGATTGACTACACTAATGAACTTTCAAATAACATTGTAGATAGCATAATTGAATCATCTTCTGTAGAATTAACTGCTGAAATTACTGAGTTTTCGATTGACAAGTTACTCGATGATAGTTTATTCAAAGAAATACCTTGGGTAGGTTGGATATTTAAAGCAAAAAATATTTATACAACTTTATCAGACAGAATATTATTATCCAAAATTATTAGATTCCTGATATCATTGGATGATATTCCAGAAGAAAAGAAAAAGGAATTTCGAACTAAATTAGAGAGCGATAAGAAATTTAAGGAGAGAGCCGGGTCAACCCTATTTGTGCTAATCGATAAATTAGATGACTTAGAAAAGCCCAGAATGCTTTCAAAAATATTTTCATATTATTTAAAGGGCTACATTTCATTCTCTGATTTTCATAAGTTGTCTGATTCGGTATCATTAGCATTCATTGGGGATCTGAAAGACTTGGTAAGCATGGGAAGTGTAAATCCTACTCAAAAATTGGATTTAGAGAGTTTATATAGAAGCGGATTAAGTCAGATACAACGTCATAATTATATCGAAACAAGGATAGGCCATTCTGAATTAAATATTGGATTTGAAGTATCGAGTCTTGGGGGATTATTTGTTCAGATTTTAAATGACAGCTTAAAGGAGCCAAAGCAATAAAACAAATTAGCTCCTAACAACTGCAATTGAACGAGTGCCACAATACACTTTTTCAGCTTATATTGTAATGAGGGATGCAAATTAATTTCAGGCATTTGATTATCTTAGATGGCACGTCACTCAGCTTTGCTACGTGCAGAATTCAATCGATTGATCAATAATAATTATGCTTAATAAAGTCGAGTATAAAAATCTAAATTCTAAACAAAAAGAAAATTACAACTTTTATAAGTTGTCTGGCGTACTTGCTGATTATGGTTATTCTTCTATGTGGCTCAATGACGATTGGCAAGGTGCAGACTTTATTGCCACTCACATTAATGGTGAAACTTATTTAAGGGTGCAGCTAAAAGGCAGGCTTACAATTGATAAAAAGTATTGCGAGAAAAATATTCATATAGCCTTTCGCGATGACAATGACTGGTACTTATACCCTCATGATGAACTTATGAATAAGTTGATAGAAAAGTCCTATTTGGCTGGTTGTGCTTCGTGGGATGATAAAGGCGGGTATAGCTGGCCAAACATACCAAAAAAAATCAAAGACATTATTTCTATATATAAATTATGAACTGTTTAAAGCACATAGTTTTGTAAGGCTTCCGGTTGTCAAGGGCAATAATAACCCGTAATGGATTTTCGGAGAAAATCCGTCAAGTGAAGCGATACGAATAATAACAGGTCCTGACTTAGTTTCAAATCAACTGGCAACAGATCATATTCGGGTCGAAAGACAGAGGTCGTGCGTATAAACAATGGGGTCGCGTCTACACTTTTTATATGTTTTGTGAATTGTGCAGACGCGACCCCAGAGATGCAGACAAGGACACTTTCAAGCACTGACCCCTTTCTGTTCACTATACAGGAGCGTAAAGATCAAATATTAACTACTGTAGGCGATTATCTTTATGTGTAGATAATTTTCAGGCATGCATATGGATGAGATTACAAAACTAAAAATGATATACGAGGAAGCATACAATTTCTTGAGAGATAAAGTTGATGAAGACATTCTCAAGAAGCATTTGGATTATTATCACAACTGCAACCCTAAATCAATTTGTGATGTATTCAGACAAATGGTTCAATCCCTAAAAAATAAACAGGGATATTCAAATTTCATAGCTGATGTCGAACAGATGAGTGATATTTTGCAAGGCTATGACCCTCAGAAGGTTATCGTCAAATTTGGGAATAAATGGGAAGACTTATTTAAAGAATTCCAGATAAGATATGGTAAGAACTACAAAATGGATATTGATAATAAAAGGAATGCATGGGTTATGTATAGCAAGGGAGTACTTTCTTGTGCATCTTTTTTATCGAACTTTAAGACTATTGAACAATTTGATGAATTTGTAAGATCATTTTTCCTTAATGAGTTCACAATTGCTGCATTACCTATGCTCTTGGAAAAAGAAATATTTGGTTTTGGTTTCCCATTGGCGTGTGATTTCCTGAAAGAGCTTGGATATCGTCAGTATGGTAAACCGGATGTTCACCTGAAGGATATTTTCATAGCATTAAATCTTGTTGAATCTGCTTCTGATTATGAGATTTTTAAGAAGATTGTAAAAATAGGGTTGATTGTTAAGCAAGACCCAGTAATTGTTGATAAAATATTTTGGCTGATTGGCTCTGGTAAGTTTCATATGAGTAACATATCTATAGGTAGCCACAAGTCAGAATTCATTGATTTCATAAGAAGCAACACATAACAACTGCACATGCCGAAAAACAAAATGACAACAAAAAAGAAATTTCAACAAGCTGGACATTATGAAATCCACGGGGAAACTATTGCTAAATTCGAATTTTCTGAAAATTTCTTTTAAATGGGGACACATCCCGTATTTCTCGTTATTGAGAATATCTTGGGAATAGAAAATAAGGGATGTGTCCCTAATATTTACCTAATATTTACTAATATTTAATATTTAGTTTAAAGACTTTTCTGTGAGCGCAGCAAAAAAGCGCGGCGGCCCTCACCGCTGCTCCTTGTCCTTTTTCATTTTCTCCAGCCCTTTTAAGATGCCTCCGGTAACGCTCTTCTCCCTTATTTCGACCTCAACGTCTTCTATATCTCTCATCTCCTTCCCTTTTTTCTCCCCGGTAAACGAAGATGATTTGATAACAGCAAGCACCTGGCTCGGATAGACGCTCCTGTGCCCGGTCATGAGAAAACTGATAACACACGCCACAGCCGCGTAAGGGCCGACCTGCGGCCCGAAAAGCTCCACAGCCATTATGCTCGCGGATATCGGCGTATTCGCCGCGCCTGCAAGGAGGCTCACCATGCCGATTGCCGCGAATATGTCCCTGCTTAAACCGAAGACGCTCGCGAATGCATTACCGGACGCCGCGCCGGCAAAAAATATCGGCGTCACTATGCCTCCGCTGCCCCCGAAACCGAGAGTTACGGATGTGGATAGCATCTTGAGAAGAAATGCCGTCATGGGGATATCCCCTCCTTCAAGCGCTGTTTTGATAGTGTCAAGTCCCAGTCCAAGGTAACGTGTTGAAAAAATAAACGCAAGGATTGTTAAAACAGTCCCTCCCAGGACCGCCTTATACAAATCGCTCCATACAATCTTTTTATTCAGCCACTCAAAGAAGCGCAGCGTCTCCACGAAAAGAAGGGAGCACAATCCGAAGAATATGCCGCTCAGACATACCCTGATGAAATAAACACCGGAGAAGTCCGGAATAAAATTCAGGGGACCGTGGAAATAACTCACTCCGAGCGCAGATGAAACCTGATAGCCTACAATGCCCGCGACAAAAGAGGGCAAAAGCACTTCATACATAAGGCCTCCGACAAATAAGACCTCAACGCCGAATATCGCGCCCGCTATGGGCGTCCCGAAAACAGTTGAGAAGCCGGCACTGATGCCGCATATGACAAGTTTTTTGCGGTCATTGTCGTCAAACCTGAAGATATCAGCGAGCATGGACGAAAGCCCTGCTCCTATCTGGGCGCAGGGGCCTTCTTTTCCCGCCGAACCGCCTGACGCAATCGTTATGACCGTTGCGACAAGCTTCACCGGGACCACCAGGATATTTATTTTGCCGGAGCGTTTATGGACCGCTTCGATGACCTTTTCCGTGCCGTGACCTTTCGCGTCAGGCGCAAGATATTTGATTATGAGGGTGCTCAGCAGAAATGAGACAGGGAGCAGGAGGAAATAATATTTGTAGACCGATGCTATCGCGATTGCCCCCTCAAGGGATTTAAGAAATACGGTTGTCGAAAGACCTACGACGATGCCGACACAGGATGCAAGAAAAAGCCATTTTACAACGCTGATAAACAGCACGGAGCTTTCGAGCAGTTTTTTTCTCACATCAAAGCTCCATAACGCTCTTTCCCTTATTTTCCATCGAATACCATACGGACAAATAATCCCTGGTCTGTCTCGTTATCAGGAAATTATTCCTCACATATTCCCGGCCCCTTTCGCCCATCCTCTTTGCCATGTCGGGGTTGTTGAGGAATTGCCTTATCCTGAATGCCGCTCCCTCCACTGAATGGACGAGGAAACCGGTTATGCCGTGGACTATCTGGAGAGGGATGCCTCCGACCGCGCCTCCGATTACGGGTTTACCTTTCCACATCCCTTCCGACACCGTAAGACCGAAGCCTTCTTTTAACGATTTCTGGAGAACAACGGATGATATCCGCTGCAATGCGTTTATGTCTTTATCACTGAAAGGAGGCAACAGGAGAATATGTATATCGGGGTCCCCTGCCGCATACTCTTTCACTTCATTTAATACCGCTTCTCCCTCCGGGTCGTCCGTGGCAGGACTTCCGGCCAGTACGAGGACGCAGTCATTGTATTTTTTTACTATCTTGTAAGCCTCTATAACGCCCACGGGGTCCTTGAACCTGTCAAACCGCGAAACCTGGAGTATGACCGGCCTGTCAACGGGTATCTTCAGTCTTGCCGCTGTCTCATGAATTTCTTCCGCAGACAGCTCCCTGTTCTTTTCACTCAGAGGGTCTATTGAGGGAGGTATTATGAATTCGTCTATTCCCATCGCCCTTGTAAACCTGGCGACTGAAAAGACCGCGGCATTGTATTTCGAGCAATAACGCATCAGGTAATCGCAGACTTCCTTTACCGGATTGGACACGTCTATATGACAGCGCCAGATCCATTTCCCTTTTTTTCTGAATTTGACCAGTGGGGACGGCTGGGGGTCGTGGATCAGCACTGCGTTTGCTTCGAGGTCGAGTCTCTCCGCATTTTTTTTATTGATCTCATAATGGTGGTCCCACATCTCCTTTGTTATTTTCTCGGGATTGCCCTGTATGGCATTATGGATTTTTTTTGTTATGTCGAAAAACCTGTCGTCCCCCTCGATGACTTCCCATCTTGTCTTAATGCCCAACTCGACCAGCATGGGGACCATTCTCTGCAATATCTCCGCCACGCCGCCCCCGGCGCGGGTGGAGTTTACGTGAAGAAAGGATTTCTTCTTCAGCTTTTCACCGAGCTTCTGAAGAAGGACCAGGTCGCCCTTGGGTGAGACCCCGGAATACTGGTTGATCATTGACGTATTATCTCCATAGAC
The DNA here is from genome assembly GCA_003599505.1 of Nitrospiraceae bacterium. Lineage (GTDB taxonomy): Bacteria > Nitrospirota > Thermodesulfovibrionia > UBA6902 > UBA6902 > SURF-23. The sequence goes on from QZKO01000007.1 coordinate 21,751, forward strand.
TTTTTTACCTCGTCTTCAACCAGCTCCACGATATGCTCCCGGATCCCGTCGACGGTGTGCATAAACGGGTCGATGGACCGTATCCCGGCCGCGAGGCCTTCGTTAAGCAGGACATCCTGTATCCAGGCCGAAAAATCATCCACCCCGCCGCCGAGGCGGACCCTCGCCTCGTAGAAGTGATAATAAATGGAGCCTGCGTCCACATATTTGACGGCAATCAGGAATTCCGCGAGGTTCTTCACCCATATGCCGGCAGGGAACGTAAGCGTGATGGTCTGATTAAAATAAAATTCATCGCCGGGCATCGCTTCCCTCGGCTCCGGGAACTTCCCGAGATAATCGTCGATCACCCTCAGGAGTTCATTCCGCAATCCGCCGATTGTGCTGAAATCATACGGGTCGATCCCGGAAAGACGCTCCGCCAGGGCCCTTTCCTCAAGGCTTTCACCGGACCAGTGGGCAAAGTCATTGGTGTATTCGAGGATATGCCCTTTCAGAAAATACTGGTATGTATGATGGAATATGGACTCATCGCTCACCCCGGCTATTATCTCTCTCATCCCGCGAAGGCTTTCGGCCTTCCTGCCGGTAGACTTCAGGATGCTCACGCACTGTTTGAATTCAAAAGGCTTTATTGCCTCCATCCCTTCTCCTCACACATACAGACCGTCCTGTACGGGGACAGTATTCAGATGCCTTTATCCGATTGGTTAATTCCTGAAAACATTATCTCCGATTTCTTTTGTAAATGCAAAAACAGGAGGGGTGATTGAAGCAAGTCGCGTGTCCATCCGGTTTCTGAATTCCCTGAAACCGGCCATTGATTTTTTCGGCACGGATTCCCCTCTCGGCAATTTTACGGTAAGGGGGTTGACGGGTTTATTGTTGACCCTCAGCTCGAAATGGAGGTGGGGCCCTGTAGAAAGCCCCGAGTTGCCGACGTTGCCGACAAGCTGCCCCTGAACGACTTTTTTACCTGACCGGACATTTTTATCAATCCTTGAGAGGTGTCCGTAATATGTTTCGTACCCGTTATGATGCCTTATAATTACAAGCTTGCCGTACCCTCCCCTGTACCCGGCAAAGACGATTTTCCCGTCTCCGAGAGCGGAGACAGGCGTGCCTGCCGGAGCCGAGTAATCAAGCCCGTGGTGCGGCCTGTAGACCTTCAGTATCGGGTGGAGCCTCCTTCCGGAATAATAAGAGCTTATCCGCCTGAAGTTCAACGGCGCTTTCAGGAAGGCCTTTTTCAGGGACTTGCCGTCGGCGTCATAATAGCCTGCCGCCCCGTTATTTTCGAACCTGTAGGCGTTGTATGTATTACCGTTGTTGTTAAATTCGGCGGAGAGTATGTTCCCGAACTTCCTGAGCTCACCGTCAAGATAAAGTCCTTCGACAACAATTTTAAACGTATCGTTTTTTCTCAGGTCGGAGGTGAAATCCATGTCCCATGCGAAGACGTCCGAAAGCTGAAGCGCCAGCATGAGGTTTTCCCTGCCTTCTCCGACAGAGGAAACAAGGTTGTCTTTTATTGTCCCGCCTATGTGCTCGATTCTTTTTTCATACGCAATGGGAACTCTTTCGGCCGTAAATCCCCGGTCTTTACGGCTGACTTCAAGCACACCGTCATCATCAATCCAGTAGGACAGGGAATTGACCCGGTTGTCCTCATCGACGGAGATCTTATATTGCTGCCCCGGCCGCACCTTTTTCAGACGGTGGACATCGGCGGCAGCCTTCCTGATTTCAAACAGCTCCGCGAGATCGAGTCCGCACTGCCTGAAAACTCCAAAAAAATTCTCTCCCTTTTTTATGGTCCCGTTGATTTCCCGTGAAGCTTCACTTTCCTGCTGCTCTTTATTTAATTCTTCTTTAACATCTTTTGCGTCCCGGTATTGAATAAGCATCCATGCTGCCGCAATCAGGAAAATTACCGCCGCAAACAGTTTCTTCATGATACCTCCTGACTTCCCCCCTTTAGAAGGGAAAATAACTTCTAACGGGGCTTATTCTGACGCGATAAAATGCGCCCGCCTGTTCTTCTGGCGGCAGGGTTCATCCTGCCCTGCGCAAAGCGGTCTTTCTTCTCCGTAAGTTACAAAGCTCATTCTTCCGGAAGAGACGCCGAGGGAAGAGAGATAATCTCTCACTGCCTTCGCCCTTTTTTCACCGAGCGCGAGGTTGTATTCATTGGTCCCCCTTTCATCACAGTGCCCCTCGATTACGACATTGATATTTTTGTTCTTTTTAAGCCATTCGGCGGTCGGGTCAAGCGCAGCCCTGGCATCCTGCCTTATATTGTGTCTGTCGTAATCAAACAGGACATCTTTGAATTCAAAGGCATCCTTCTTTCCTGCCAGCGGGGAAATGTCCGTGGCCCTTATATCAGATGACGCCGGTTGTTTATCTCCCGGCATTTTCGTTGTCTGTGCAGCTTCGTCTGTTTTAGTTACGACAGTATCTTTTTGTCCTGCGGTATCCCGTGAGGGTCCCACACGCGTCATTTTCTTAGTGCAGGCGGCAAATAACAGCACACCCGACATAAGTAATATCAGAACCGCTATCTTTTTCATAAAAACCTCCTTAACGTTACGTGACTGATTGAATCCCCCTCTTTTTCAAAGGGGGAATAAAATTATCCAAATTGCTAAGGGATAGATGTCTAATCAGGAAAGAAACGGCGGCGAGAGGCCTGAAACCGAGGAATAAGAGCCCGTCCGGTATTCAGGCTTTGTGTATCGGTCCGACAAAGAATAAAATCCCCGGGTAAAGGCGAAGTCGCTGCAATCAAATTCCGAGGATTCCGACGGCGTCTGTTTGACGATGCTGTTGGAACTTACAAGGGCGCGGGCTTTCTTTATCAGAATATGTACATTGGCCCTGCCGCTTTCGTCTTCACTGCTGCTGAAGAAATCTGAAAGGACCATCTCCCATATAACGCGGATATTTTTCGCGTTGAGCGTCGTCTTGAAGGAATCTGAACTGCTTTCAGGTATGCCGTCTTCAGCCAGACATAAAGGCGACAGGATGTAAAACAGGAAATAGACTGAAAACAGGAGGATAAAGATATTCTTTTTCAGAATATTCATTGTCTTTTTTAGCACATAAGAGCCGCTGAATGCAACCTTTACGATCACTTATTGTCCTCTTCCACAGCCCGTCTTATCATGGTGAGTATATCGGGGATGGCTGAAGTCACCCTGTCCCAGCTCGCGATCAGAGGGACGCCGAGGGGGTCTTCGGTTATTATCTCCGCGGCCTTCTTGATCCCGCTTGTGAATGTGTCCACAGCGAGACTTTCCTCATGCCTGTCGAAATACAGGCCGTTGATCGCTGCGTCGTCTTCATATCGCTTGAGCATATCCTGCGCAGTCCTTGCGTACGTCGCGACAAGCGTCTTGAAAAAGCCGTCGGAAAACACGATCCCTTCCGACGCAAGCGTCCTGAAGACGGATTTGCTTATGTCGACGCACATCTTGTGCAGCCCCTTTGTCGCGTCTTCAGGAGAAAGTATCTGGTGCTTGTGCTCATAATTCTCCGCTATGTCGACCTGGCAGACCCTCCTCCATGAAGTATTCCGGTAAACCTCAGCGAGGACGCCGACCTCGAGTCCCCAGTCTCCGGGTATCTTGTTGACCCTCGCTATGTCTATGTCCATCGAAAATTCGCCCGCGAGGGGATACCTGAAGCTGTCGAAAAACAATAGGAGGGGGTGATGTCCCAATATCCTCTGAAGCGACCTTATCAACGGGGTGACGAGAAGCCTGGTAACGCGTCCGTGCATCCTGTCCGACACCCTGCTGTAAAAGCCCTTGCAGAAATCATAATCGAGGTTCGGGTTCGTGACGGGATAACACAGGCGCGCCAGGAGCTCCCGGTTGTAAGTAAGGATGTCGCAGTCGTGGAGCGCGATCACGCGGAAATACGCGTGAGAAAGCACATAGCCGTAAGCCATCCATGCCGACCTCCCCTTGCCGGGCTCGCCTGTGGGCAGTCCGGCCTCTTCTATCGCTTTGTACACTGAGCTCATATTGTCGCCGGTGTTCCAGATAATCGACGTCTTCTGCGGAAGCTCTGAAAAAAATTTCTTTGCGTGTATGAATTCTTCTTCCGAGGCGGGCCCGAGGGTCACGACAACCTCACGTATGTATTTTACTTCCTTTAACTCCCTTGTTATCCCTTTCAATGCCTCTCCTTTAAGCTCGCTGTAGAGCGAAGGGAGGACCAGGGCAATCGGCCGTTCCTGTGAATACCATGTCAGCTCGGACTCTATTTTATCGAGATTAAGCTTGCCGAGTTTGTGGAAGGTTGCTACTACGCCTGTTTGATAAAAGTCCGACATTTTGCACCTCCTGAAAGATTAAATTTTACCACAGAGGTCGCAGAGGGGAGTTCGAATTGTAAATTTAGTAACAGTATAAATGCTGAAACGCCTACGGTCAAGGGGAATTTGTTTAATTTGTTTAAAACCCGTATCCTTTCTGTTCGGGCTCTTCAAGGACGTCGATATCCGTCTGAACTGCCCTTACAGCGCCATTATGTTTGAATTCCGCAAAGACGCGGTGTTTGCCGGGCTTCATGAAGACTATGCTTACCGCGATTTGCCCATCCACGTTCTGTCTTGAACCGGCGCAGATAAATTCTTTACGCGATTTGTCCCATGATGTGATCAAAATGTCGACACCGTCTGTTTTCTCGGGATACTCAACCGGTACTCCATTATGGCTTATTTCATAGAGGAAGGTTACAACGTGCTCGGCATAGACCTTTTCGGGAAAAAGTTTGACATTTACGGAATAGATACCCTCCTCGTCCCCCTTTGGCAAGGGGGGAATTAAAGAGGGGTCTTGCTTGACGCTTTCTTTTATTGAAATATCCTTGCGCAGGTTTATCCAGCCGTCTTCAGCGCTTTTAAAAACAAACTCGAACCTGTATTTGCCATGTGAAGGGACATTGAAAACAAATCTGTGCTTACCGTTCCCGCTCTCCGGGCGAAGATGCCTGAATACATTCAGACCGTTATCCGTGATAAAGACATGCACGTCACTGATGGTTTTCGGGACCTTTGTTTTTATGCTGAATGTAAATTCCGAATCATTGCCCGCGATCAGGGTCCCATACTCCATCCGCAAGTCATAACCCCGGGTGCTCCCTGATTTCTTCCATTTGTACGGCTCCGCGTCATGGGTGTCGGGGATGACCAGCACGTCCTGCTCAAGGTCAAGCTGCGCAAATAACAAAGACGGGATTATGACCGGTAATATTAAAAAAATAACCACGGAGGCACAGAGGCACAGAGGAAATTGAAGATTGTAAATTGAAGATTGTAAATTTAAAATTTGAAATTTACAATTTGCATTTTTCATTTTTTCCCTCCGTCTCCCTTGCCACTATCTAATGCCCGTGCCTCGCCGACATGGGCTGGCCGAGAATGAATACATTGACAATCATAAGAATGACCGCAAGCGCCGCCATAGGCAAAAACGCCTTCAAAGCCTTCTCATTGTAATACCTCACTGCTATCCTGTAACCGGCATAGAGAGAAAAAATGTTCAGCACAATAAACGTCGCCATCTGAAGCCAGAATATGGATTCATCTCCCATGAGCGGCGTTACGCTCCAGTCGGGCTCGCCCAGGTCCAGGCCGGCATACTCATTCAGAGTTCGCTGAACAGCAGGCACGATTTGCGGGCCTTCCTTGAAAAGATGGCTGATGTTGTGCGCGAGGTGCATTGAAAGTCCGACAGGGATAAACATATACGCAAACTGCACGAATGTTTCCCTGAAGCGCAGGGGCGGATCAGGCCTTGTGATTCTTCTTACGATCAACGCGGCTACGGCAAGAATTAATGAGGGGAGCAAAAGTGAACCTATTGTCAGCGCGGTCAACGAGGTTATCTTTTCTATGCTCGTGTGTGATACGATGCCCAGGGCTTTAAAAAGGACCAATGCGCTTACCGCGTCAAGCCACCTGTGCCAGGGCTCCACCATTTCACCTGTAAGGATAATGGTTATCCCCACAAGCGTCATCGCGAGATAGGCTTCATCCATGTAGCCCTTCGCGGCAAACCACAGGTCTTTCGCGAAGCTGCGAAACCTGATAACGATGTTGTCCTGCGAACATGACTTTATGCATTCGCTGCAGAAATTACAGTAATTGTTTCTGTCGAGCGTCATAGGCGTCTGAAACATGGGGCACGGATAGCTGTGTTCCGTCCCTTTGATACATTCCCTGATCTTGTGCCGCCTGCACACGTCAAGACATTTGTTCCTGAGCTCTACGGGACTGAACATTGAATAGATTCCAATCAGTCCTCCTATGGGACATACATACCGGCAAAACGACCTCCCTTTAAAGACAACCGCGACGCCGACGGCCGCGACGAAGAGGCCCAGAAGGACGTAAGCCGTAAGAGCCGGTTTGTTCACGATGCCGCTGTAACTGTCCCACCAGGTAAGACCGAAGAACAGGAAACTGGACAGCCAGACATTTCTTACGGGCTTCGGAAAGTCTTTATTGAAAGTGAATACCCTCTGTATCCAGTCCTGCAGCGCGCCGTAAGGGCACATCATGCACCATATCCTGCCGAAAAATACAAAGGTGAAAATGATCCCGGCCCACCAAACAGTCCACATCAGGAGTGTGGCGATGTTCCTGTCTCCCATCTGGATGTCAAAAAGACCCGCCGCTATTATAACGATGAAAAAAACAAGCATGGGTATCTGGAATACAGGCTGAAACCACGCGGACTTCAGGAAACGCTTCACAGAAGGGATGTCGAGGATATTCATCTTCTGCCCCTGGCTCATATTCAGGGCTTTTCGTTTTGAGAGTATCCATGCGCCTGCCAGTCCGCTGAAAAGAATTATCCCCATGATAAAGAGCATATTATACTGACGCGCCTTTGAAGCCTCTTTGTAAACAAACCTCCCGCCGTATACGAGAGGCTCTGCAAACGTCCTCCCGTCAAGAGATTTCAAAGCAATCGTGAACGCGTATTCCCCTTTATCCGGCAGCGGATAGCTTATCCCATATGTCCCTGCCTTCTGCTGTGGCTGAAGCTTTTTGAACATGCCGAGGTCGATTCCCATCGTCACCTGCGGGGAGTCGCCGAAATCGAGCCCCTCATCGCCGGTAATATTATCGGTTGACGGTCGGGGCATTGCGTGGCCTGCATGCTCTTGGATATCCTGCTTCCCTTTTCCCTCAAAGAGAATATAAATCTCCGCATCCAGCACAGGGTTTCCAGTCATGTAATTCGTCAATTCCAGTATGACATCCGGGGCTCTCCCTTTGACATAAGTCTCCGGGGTGATATTCATTTTTACATCGGCAGCATCGAGTCGGAATTGAAGGGAAGAATGTGCGGATTCATGAGCTCCGGAAGCAAAAGCTGAAGTGACGGTCAACAGCACGCAGAATACGGACAGACATATCACGGTTAATTTATGCCGAACCCCTCGGACCCTCGCCCCCCCGGCCCCTTGGCCCCTATTTTTTTCTGAACATTTCATTGATGATCAGCAGCCCCCTCTTTGCTCCTGAGGCTATTGCCTGCGCGGACTTCCCTTCAAGAGCGGGGTACGAGATATCTTCACCTGTTATAAAAGGGTCGTCAGCCCTTTTCCCCTTGAACTGTTCAAGGAATGACGATTGCCTTATGCTTTCCGTTTCATTGTTCTCAAATATCAGGATATTCTCAAGAACACCTTTGCCGCTTGCAACAACGCCCATCTCGATCTTTCCGCCTTTGCCGTACGCGTCGATGAACATTATGGCAGCCGCCTTTCTGGGAGGCGCGTCAGGACTGTTTCTTATTATTGCAAGATAAATTGAAGGCTGGAGGTCTTCTTCAGGGAGTTTGCTTCCAAGGGCATTTTCAATGTTTTTACGCTGTTCATCAGAGACATACAGATTTTTCTGCTCAAAACTTTCAGCCGCAGGGAACAAGGCCTTCAGCTTTTCACCGGGCCATACAAGGTCGTGCGCGCAAGATACTGACGCATCTATAATTATTATCAGGAATATGAGCGCAAGCGATTTGAGGATATCCATACATATATGATAAAGAAAGTATTTGAATATTTTGTGAATTCTGATCAGCCTTGCCTGGGTTATTTCATATTAACCTGTTTAAGCGCTTCACTGTGCAGTTTCTCGACTTCCTCAATGACATGGATCATCCTGTCCCCCAACGCGTGCAAATCACGCATCACCTTCTCATTAAATCCGCCTTCTTTATGCAAGACTTTCATGTCGCTGCCGGCAAGCGTTTTGAGGATAGTTGCCTTGCCGTCTTTAACCATATCCGAACCGCGCTCAATTAAATCTTTGTCTGTTTCCCCGGACTCCCCCATTTGACCGAACATCTGGAGGTTCGCGCCTTCAAGCGCCTGACAGAGGGCGCTGTCCATCAAACGCATCATCGCGTGCATCTCGTGCAGAGGCTGCCCTTTCTCCATCTGCTCAGCCTGCGCATTGACAGAGAGAATAAACACAATTGGAAAGACTAATGCTGCCGTGACCGTTTTCATCTTAGCTCCCCCTTTTCACCAGGATAAAATTATTATCTCACCTTCTTTCTTCTACGTCAACGACCTCGCGGCTTTGTGATATGATGTATTGTGTAAAATTATAAATCAGGGCACATATGTCATGAATCATACTGAAAACAGGAAACCGGCCTCCGGGATATTTTATGCTTCGCTGAGAGCGGTTGATCCTTGTGATTCCGTCAAAGGTTGCGCGGACAAAATTCGTTCCGCTTATATAAACGGCGGTTTCAACAGACTCCTTGTCGCGGGTTTCGGCAAGGCGGCATGTCCGATGGCGAGGGCGTTGGAAGAGGCCTTATGCGAATTGATAACCGACGGGATTGTAATTACGAAATACGGACATTGTGGAAGACAGAACATAGAGCACAGAGCACAGAACACAGACTCAAAAATAAGAACACACGAGGCGGGACATCCCCTTCCGGATGAAAACGGAGTTAAGGCGACGGAAGAGATAATCGGTCTTTTGAAAAGCGCTGATGATAAAACTCTTATTGTATGCCTCATCTCAGGGGGCGGCTCTGCGCTCCTTGTTTCTCCGTATGAAGGCATTTCGCTCTCTGAAAAACAGGAGATCACAAACCTTCTCCTCAGGGCAGGGGCCGACATTTACGAGCTGAATACCGTCAGAAAGCATATTTCGAAAGTAAAAGGCGGCAGGCTTGCCGAAACAGCATATCCGGCAAGGACAATATCTCTTATACTCTCTGATGTCATGGGGGACCGGCTGGACGTCATCGCTTCAGGCCCGACATCGCCCGACACCACTACTTATAATGACGCGCTGAAGGTCCTGGAAAAATATGAGCTCATGGATAAATCCCCCGGGAACATTATTGAAGTCCTTCAAAAAGGCAGTAGAGATATTGTCCGGGAAACGCCGAAAGAAGGCGATAAAATTTTTGAGAGAGTCGAAAATATCATCATAGGCAGCAGCAGGACCGCGCTTGGCGCGGCAGTGAAGAAAGCTGAAGAACTCGGCTTTCACGCTGAGATAATATCTTCCGGACTATCAGGCGAGGCAAGGGAAGCAGGCAGATGGCTGGCAATAAAGGCGAAAGAAACAGCAGGGGCAAGGGGCAAGGGGCAAGGGGCAAGGTGTTTAATCTCAGGCGGCGAGACTACGGTCACTGTGAAAGGCCTCGGCCTCGGTGGACGCAATATGGAGCTTGCGCTTGCTTTTGCGATGGAGATTGAAGGCGTTGACGGGATGACACTTCTTTCAGCAGGCACTGACGGAACAGATGGCCCTACCGATGCGGCAGGGGCGGTTGTGGACGGAGAGACGATCAGAAAGGCAAAAGCAGCCGGACTTGATCCTGTTGAATATCTGGCAAATAATGATTCCTATAATTTCTTCAAAAAGATCGACAGTCTTTTCATCACCGGCCCAACCGGCACGAATGTCATGGATTTGCAGATTGTGATTCTGGATTAAGACCGTAAAAGGTCCGAATTTATTTCTGAAAAAGATGGATACTATGAAACTCATTATCTTTACTGATCTCGACGGGACCCTGCTGGATTCCAATTACTCTTTTGAGGCGGCCCTGCCGGCCCTGTCTCTGATAAAAGAAAAGGGCATACCCCTGGTTATCTGTTCAAGCAAGACCCTGAAGGAGATAGAACATTACAGAAAAAAGCTTTACAATCTCAACCCCTTTATTTCTGAAAACGGCGGCGGGGTCTTTGTTCCTAAGGGTTATTTCGGTTTTCAGCTTTCGGACGCCGGATTTCAAGCCAAAGACGAGAAGCAATATTATCTGATAAGGCTCGGGGCGGAGTATGATGATTTAAGAAAAGCCCTTAATGAGCTCCGGACAGAAGGGTTCAGCGTAAAAGGGTTCGGCGACATGACAGTGGAAGGGATATCCATCCTGACCGGACTCAGCATAGAGGAGGCGGAGTGGGCAAAGGAGAGGGACTTCGATGAGCCGTTTGTGTTTGCTGGGGCAATCCCTGAACAGCCCCTGCTTTTAGACGCAATTAAGAAGAAAGGCTTCAATTACACACAGGGACGGTTTCACCATATCCTCGGAAACAGCGATAAGGGGAAAGCGGTATCCATCCTGACTGATTTATTTAAAAAGGAATACAACAAGGTGGCAACTATAGCCGCCGGTGACAGCCCGAACGATATCCCGATGCTTGAAAAGGTCGATTACCCTGTGATTGTACGAAAACGCGACGGTGAATATGACTGCCGGATAAATATCCCCGGTCTTGCAAAAGCAGACGGAACCGGCCCGGAAGGCTGGAACAAGGCAATGATAGCGCTTATAAACCGCCTGCTTTAAACCGGGCAACCGCTTATCTGAAAAAAACAAAATTACCGGCCCCCGCCCGGCCCGCCCCGGGTGTTCTCACGGTCTTTATTTATGGTATAATTCGCACCAACGCGTTTTATACGGTTTTTGATGAAAGTGGTCTTCATGAAAAAAACAGCGCTTTTCATATCGCTTCTATTTGTCGCCGGAATACTGCTCGGCTCCGGATGTAAAAATAACGATAAGACGGAGCCTCCCGGGAAGGAAGAGACTTCCAGGGAATCCATGACTGAGCCCGCGCCTGTTCCTGAAGGGACGCCTCCTTACTGAAAATCAATAAGCTGCAAGGTTTTTTTATCCCGCAGGAAAAACTGTCTGCCGTCCAGGTCCGTACCTCAGTGGTTAATAAAACACATGACAGGATTAAGAATGAGGCGTCATTAGTTTTTTTTATCACCAGTTATTTTTATTGCAATTATCTTTTCTTTTTATTACAGTGGTATGACTCAAATTAATATTTAAATTCTTCCGGGAATCGTGAAGGCGAGGAAACAGCATGCAGAGGAGACGCTGCTAAAGTTTGAAAAAAAATTGCCGATAAAGTAATTACCAATAGCCAGATTGGCAATAACGTAACAACATGAAGCTATTCAGTGCAAAGTCAGTAAGACTTTGAATAGCTAATCCTTTAATTAAAGGAGGTGAAGGTGGCAATCTAAAAAGTTGACACTTAAAATCCCGGGTCTGTAAAAAGATCTACACAAGATATGTTTGTTAATTTAAAAATTTTAACAATTATCGACCCCTGTTAAAAAAGAAGGGAGGAGAAAAGTAAATGAAAAAATTATTAATCTTGATTATCATGCTTTCTGTAACGGGAGTTGCTTACGGTGCCTCGATCGTCAATTCAAAACACGACATGAGGTTCTTTGTGGAAAATGAAGAAACCGACCAGGTATGCGTGTTCTGTCATACCCCTCACCAGATGTCGGACGCCGCTTCACAGTATCCGCTCTGGAACAAACAGGTCTCAACAAACACTTTCGGCATATACAGCAGTCCTACCCTGGATGCTGACGATATCACGGAGATCGGCGGCGCTGCCGCAGGCGCCCAATCTGTTTCCGCTCTGTGTATGGGATGTCACGACGGCAGTGTCGCGGTTAACTCACTCTACAGACTGCCGAGTGACGGAAGCGCCGGCACGCCTAAAATGGTCCCTGAAATCTACAGCCTTGGCGGAAGCCTGAGCGACGACCACCCCATTAATTTTACCTATGATACCGACCTTGCAACGCAGGACGGCGGACTGAAGGCGCCTTTCTCAAGCTCTAAAGTTGATAATGTTGCGCCTTATTTGCCGCTTTTTGATGGAAGTATGCAGTGCGCCACATGTCACAATGTGCACAACCCGGAATATCAGCCGTTTCTGAGAAGCACTGTCAATGGAAGTCAGCTTTGCCTGAGATGCCATGTAAAATAATTTCCGGTACGCATTTATTTGTAAAAAAGGAGGGGGGATGGATTCCCCCCTCCTTTTTTATTATAATAATCCCCTGACAGCCTTCCTTTCATTCGCGGCGGACAGACCAGGGCAAAAACATTTTGCCTCCATTGGAACGGAGTTTATTATGACTATAAAAAAAGCGGGACGGATATTCATCAGGTTAGCTGCTGCAATTCTAACCATCAGTATTGTTTCCTGCGCTCCGGCCCCGGGGAAAAAGGTCCGCGATAATGTATGGCCCCTGCCGCCTGATGAACCGAAAATAAAATTCGTCGAGACCCTGGAATCCAGCAGGGATTTTGAAGGAGAAGATAATTTACTGCAGGCTCTGATCGCGGGCGAAAAAATCGAATACAGGTTTACAAAACCCTACGGCGTAACTGTGGACAAGGAGGGGAAGATCTATGTTACGGACGTCGGCAAAATATTTATCTTTGACAGACAGGCGAAAAAAGTGGACTTTATCGGCGCTGAAGAGGATTCCGTAAGACTCAAAATCCCTATCGGCATTGCCGTTTCCAGTGAAGGCCTGATTTACGTAACGGATACGGCCTATGACAAAGTGTTTGTTTTCAGCCTTGACGGAGAACTGGTGACCGCGGCCGGGCAGAAAGGGGAATTTGAAAACCCGAGCGGACTCGCTATTGATGAGAAGAGAAGAAGGCTGTATGTTGTCGACACAAAACAGCATAATATCAGGGCGTACAGCACTATCGACATGGGTCTTCTCATGACTATCGGTGAACGCGGCACAAACGAAGGCAGTTTCAACTTCCCTACAAACATAACTCTTGACAGTGAAGGTAATATCTATGTTGTTGATACCAACAACTTCAGGGTCCAGATTTTTGGTCCCGACGGCAAACACATAAGGACTATCGGCCGTATCGGAGACGGACCGGGGGCATTCGCAAGGCCGAAAGGCATAGCAGTGGATTCCGAAGGACATATATACGTGGTCGACGCAGCGTTTCAGAATTTCCAGATTTTCGATAAGACCGGACAAATACTCCTCTTTGTGGGAGAAGCAGGACATGGAAACGGGCAATTTTTCCTCCCGGCGGGAATATTTGTTGATGACGAAGACAGGATATATGTTGTTGATCAGTTAAACAAAAGGGTGCAGGTCTTTGAATATCTGGGCGAGAAATGGAAGAAACGGCAAGCCCTGCTTCAAGGGCAGCCTGGGAAAAATTAGCCCTGTCCCCTGCCGCTTACTGTCCGGCAAGCTTGAAGACAGCGCCCGACAGAAGATCGGCGACGTATAGATTCTCGTCTTCATCCTCCCCGAAAGTAGATATGGCAAGCCCGGTGTCGAGCAGGACAACGCTGTCAAATGCCGGCCCGCCCAGGCGCACAGCCCCCCGGATGAGCCCGCTGCAAAAATCACCGAAAAAATATACGCCCTGCATGGACGCGAACTCCTGCCCCCTGTAGACCATTCCACCGGTGACCGAGCAATCGCCGGTGGCGTGGGTATATTCGGCAACCGGCAGTATAAGGCCGGCCGGGCTGCAGGCGGGGTCCTGAAAGCACCGGCTGCCCTCCATGGTGTTCCAGCCGTAGTTTTCTCCTCCCCTGCTCGCGGAAGCCTGAAAATCAATCTCCTCGATTGTATTTTGGCCGACGTCTGCGATAAAAAGATCTCCCGTCAAACGGTCGAAAGAGAAACGCCATGGATTTCTGAGACCGAGGGCCCATATCTCTCCCCGCGCCGCGCTGCTGCCGGCAAAGGGGTTCGAAGCGGGAACAACGTATCCGGCCGGGGCTGCTTCCACATCAATCCTGAGGAGTTTGCCCAGAAGGACCGCCGGGTTCTGCGCGTTATTGAACGGATCGCCGCCGCTCCCTCCGTCTCCCATGCCGATATAGAGAAATCCGTCAGGGCCAAATGCAAGCTGGCCCCCGTTGTGGTTAGTGAAAGGCTGATCGGCAGTGAGAATGACCTCTTCGGAAGACGGGTCTGCAACGTCGGGGTCGGCCGTAATCCTGAAACGGGACACGAAGGTGTCGCCGTCACCTGTAACGCCGGTATAGTTTACGTAAAAATATCCTTTGGCGGCATATCCCGGAGGGAATGCCACACTGAAAAGCCCCTGCTCCGACCCTGTGGACAAGACCACCGGCGAGATATCGAGGAAAGGCGTTTGCGAGATGACGCCGTCTTTGATGACCCTGATACGTCCGGCCTTTTCAACCACGAATATCCTGCGGCTGCCGTCTCCGGCATGGGTAACGTGTACAGGCTGGTTGAAACCCGACGCGAAGGCTGACAAGCTTATCTCCGGAAAGGCCTGCAGTGCGGCGGAAGTAACCGGCGCCTCGCCTCCTCCTCCACTGCATCTGATACAGGACATCGTTGCAAAAAGCAGGGGAAAAAAGGCTGCAAACATTTTAATGTCATGAGGTTTTTTCATATCCTGTTTAACAGCTTAGCACAGCAGCTCAAATTGTCAAGACCGGCAAAATATGGAGAGCGCCAATCTTGACAAGAAAAATACGCTGTGATAATAAAGAAGAGTCATGTGGGAGTATACTGAAAAGGTAAAAGACCTTTTTCTCCATCCAAAAAATGTAGGGGAGATCAAAAACCCGGACGCGGTGGGAGAGGTCGGGAGCATGGTCTGCGGGGACGCGCTCAAGCTTACCCTGAAGATCGACAGGGAAGCTGAAAAGATCACAGACGCAAAATTCAAGACCTTCGGCTGCGCCAGCGCGATAGCTTCTTCATCCGCCCTTACCGAACTGATAAAAGGCAAGACCCTCGATGAGGCGATGACGGTCACAAATCAGGATATCGCTGAATATCTCGGAGGGCTCCCGCGTGAAAAGATGCACTGTTCCGTCCTGGGGCGCGAGGCCCTTGAGGCCGCTGTCGCGAATTACAGGGGAGAAAAACCTGCCGAAACCGAAGAGGGGGAAATAGTTTGCCAGTGCTTCGGGATCACGGACCGGAAGATAAAGCGCGTGATCCTGGAAAACAACCTGCGGACCGCCGGGGATG
>QZKO01000020.1 GCA_003599505.1 Nitrospiraceae bacterium
TAATGTAGACGAAACAAAGGGCTCAAAGAGGGTCCTGGCGTCATTCAGGGAGGTAGTAGGCCATGCAGAGGAGGTAATCCTTCTACATGTCGCGCAGCCCGAAGGCAGAACACTGATGACAGCCATGCTTGGAGAGCCGGAGATGTCGACTTTGAGGGAATCACTGAAAGGCACGGAGCTTATGGAGGCGATAAGCACGAAGGCGGACAAGATACTCGCATATTACAAAACCGAGCTTGAGAACAGCGGGCAGGACAATATTAAAAGCCTGATCAGGACCGGAAACCCTGTGGATGAGATCCTCAAGGTTGCGGACGAGGAAGACGTCGACATGCTGGTGCTCGGCTGTAACGGCAGGAAGTGGTACCAGAAGCTGATCACAGGCTGTGTAGCGAAAGACGTAGAGAAAATGGCAAAGGTCCCCGTTCTCATAGCAAAAGCCCTCGGGTGCGAGAAATCTGATTTTGTACTGGAGGAAGCATATGCTGCAAGGTAATCTCTTTATTACGGCAATCACGGCAGTCGGTATGGGGCTGGCTTTGGGATTTATTTTACAAAGGGGACGCTTTTGCCTGAACTCCGCGTTCAGGGACATAATATTCATGAAAGACATGGAACTCTTCAGGGCGTATCTTCTGAGCGTAGCTGTAGCGGTTTTAGGCTCAAACCTCCTCGACGATTTCGGGCTATTAATGGCGGCTGATCCGGAGACAGGGGCCCTCCAGCAGATCCATTTGATGAGACAGGGCTTCGTCCCTCTTGCAAATATCCTGGGTGGATTTCTGTTCGGCATAGGCATAGTGCTTGCCGGAGGATGCGCCAGCGGCATGGTTTTCAGAGTAGGAGAAGGACAGATATCCATGGTG
The DNA here is from genome assembly GCA_003599505.1 of Nitrospiraceae bacterium. Classification (GTDB taxonomy): domain Bacteria; phylum Nitrospirota; class Thermodesulfovibrionia; order UBA6902; family UBA6902; genus SURF-23. Next base: position 867 of record QZKO01000020.1, read on the forward strand.
GGCGCGGTTATGGGTTTTTTCTTCGGCGTTGTCATGACTACTGAAGGCCTCCTCAGCCCGGTCCATCAGTATCTGAAGAGCTTTACTGTCGAGATTTCCGGAAAGACAAACCCGGCGCTGTGGGATTTGTTCGGAGGCGGCGCAGCAACCAAATGGGCCACAATAGGCGTGTTCACTGTCACGGCGCTTGTCTTTGTCATGAAAGGCAAGCCCTCTTTCGGCAAAAATTCAAAGACATACTCGTGGGGACTGACAGGCCTGCTGATAGGGATATTAACAATAGCTTCGTGGGTGGTATCATCCTATTTTGGAGGCATTCCAAGAGGACTTGCCATTACAACCCCCATAAGGGAGTTCTTCAACGTCCTTCTTTACAAGAGCTCTCATTCAATTTTCCCGGAATTCAGTTTCCTCGGTATGTTCAGAGGCACATGGGGCGTGTTCTTCATCCTCGCTGTCCCGTTTGGAGCGCTGTTAAGCGCCATAGGGTTGAAAGAGTTCAAGTGGAAGATCCCCCCGGCCAAGGAGTTCCTTACGGTCTTATTCGGGAGCATCATTATGGGCATAGGCGCTGTGATAGCAGGCGGATGCAATCTCGGACACGGCGTTACGGGTTTCTCGACACTGGCAATCTCAAGCATTGTGGCCACCATGGCCATAATTCTCGGCAACTGGACGATGGTGTATTTCAAGTTTATCAAGCCTATGAATGACTAACCCGGCCTATTCATTGCTGATTCAGTTTCAATTTTAGTCCTGTTTAACAGGAAGATATTACATTCAAATCAGAGGAGGTTTCATGTCTCACAACAAATTATCCAGGAGGGAGCTTATTACCGCAACCGGGGCCGCGGCAATAGGCGCGGCGCTCGCGCAGCTCGGCGGGGGAATCGTATCAAAGGCAGAAGCAAAAGCAGAAACCAATAAATGGCCCTGGCCGTATGAAAAACTTGATCCCGCAAAGACTGCGGAGCTGGCTTACAATGAGTGGTACAGGGTATTCTGCGGAGCGGCCGTCATAAGCAGTGTCTTCAGCCAGCTTGCGGAAAAGATAGGCGAGCCCTACAAATCATTCCCGGTAGACCCATTCATCGTGCTTGAAGGAGGCATGGCAGGATGGGGAACGATATGCGGTTCAGTTGCCGGCGCCAACATAGCATCCAATCTTATTATAGGCCCGAGGATAGCGGGTCCTGACTGCGAGCATGGGCATACGATAGGCTCCAATATCATGCAGTGGTATTCTGAAGCAAACCTGCCTGTATATGTTCCGAAAACCCCAAAAGCCAATAAGGAGAAAATGGTCAGGACCACAAGCAGCTCGCCTCTGTGTCATATCTCTGTCGGCAGATGGATGGAGGCAGCCAATAAACCCCTTGGGAGTCCTGAGAGGAAAGACCGCTGCGCAAGGGTCGCTGCAAGCGCCGCCTATAAACTTGTTGAAGACCTGAACGCATGGAAGGATGGAAAATATAAAGAAAACGTAGGCTGGGTGGCCGCAAAGAGCGTCGGCATCACCGGACAGCAAAACTGCACAGACTGTCACGGCTCGAATATTCCGACAGCGCCGAAATAATCTTTTATAAGACGCTATGAAAAAATGCCGTCCATCCTCTTGCTGTAAAGGGGATGGACGGCATAATTATTTATACACTCGTATTTTATTTTATATTGTAGCTTACCTTAACCTCTATGTCCTTGCGCAGGGCATTGTAGACAGAGCAGTATTTGTCCTGTGAAAGGGATATCGCCCGGTCCAGTTTTTTCGGGGTGATACCGCTTCCCGAAACATTAATGACCAGGTCGATGGATTTGTAATATTGCGGGGGATCAGGCTTTCTGACGCCTGAAAAATCGATCTTGAAATCTGTTACTTCCGTCTTCATTTTTTTTAAAAAATAAAACACATCAATAGCCATACAACCGGCAACACTCATTAAAAGGGTTTCTGTGGGAGAGCAGCCCCATTGTAAATTCGCGTCAAATTCTACTACATATCCCATCTGGGTCCTTGCCGTGAATATCAGTTCTCTGTCCCAGATCAGAGAACCTTTGTTGACCTCCAGTATCCTGCTTTTATACCCTCCAAGGGATTCTTCGAGGTTTTCTACATGTTTTTCATCCATAACGGCCTAACATCCTCCATATATTTTATTCAGTCGAATCCCTCAGCCACTTCAGATAATCGTCAGAACCGGCTATTATGGGAAATGCTATGATTTCAGGGACTTCGTAGCTGTGAAGCTCTTTTACTTTTGATTGAAGTCTGTCAAAAAGTCCTCTCCTGGTTTTCACGATCATGAGGACTTCAGTGTCATCCTCGATTTTTCCCTGCCACGCATAAATAGAGCGGACGGCCCTGATAATATTCGCGCATGCCGCAAGCCTTGCCTCAACAAGGGCCTTCGCTATGGAAGCCGCCATATCTTCATCAGGCGCGGTAATAAATACTACTATCTCTTCTGTTTTAACCTGTTCCCGCATGCGGAATATTTTGCAACGATAAGGACAAAAAAGCAAATGTGACAGACTCTGTTCAAGTCAATCGATTTCTAAGAACCATATAAAAATTCTTTATGACCAAACTGGAATGTATTCCTTTATAATAGAGCAGGTTTGTAACAATTAATTACGCGCCATGGTTAAAACAGACAAAAAAACGATCCTTGTTGTCGATGACGACGCAGATACCCGCGACGCTATCTTTCTTAATCTGAGCGAGATGCCTGATTACTCTGTAATCGCCTGCGGCGGCGCGGAAGAAGCGCTTGCTGAAATACAGAAAACCGGCATCGATGTTGTCCTTACCGATATCGTGATGCCGGAAGTCTCGGGCATCGAGCTGCTTGAGAAGATAAATGACCTTAAACTTCAGATCCCCGTTATCCTGATGACGGGATATGCAGACCTGAATATCGCGGTTGCCGCGATTAAAAAAGGCGCCTTTGATTTCATACTGAAACCTTTTCACCCGGACTATCTTCACCACTCAATAAAAAAAGCCCTTCAGCACAACAATTTTCTCAAGCTGAAGGAAGATTATAACCGCTATCTCGAAAATATGGTCCTCCAGAGGACGGAAGAGCTCGAGATGTCCAGAAACCTGAGCCTTGAAGTCCTGAAACGCCTGACAACAGCGGCTGAGTTCAGGGACATTGAGGCAATGCAGCATGTCACCAGGATAGGTTCCTATTCCGAAATCATAGCCCGGGAATTAGGAATGAACGAAGGTTTTATTCAGACCATAAAACTTGCAAGCCCCTTGCATGACATCGGCAAGATCGGGATTATTGATAAAATTCTCTTAAAACCCGGGGCGCTTACAGCCGAAGAATTCGAGGTGATAAAAACCCACACTACAGGCGGAGAAAGGATCCTGGCCGGTTCAACCCACCCGGTTCTGCGAATGGCCGCTTCCATAGCGTTAAGTCATCATGAAAAATGGGATGGAGCTGGATACCCGAACGGGTTGAAGGGGAAAGACATACCTCTTGAGGGCAGGATCGTTGCGCTGGCAGACCAGTATGACGCAATCCGGAACAACAGAGTTTACAAGCCGGCATTTTCTCACGAGGAAACAATCAGGATGTTGACAGAAGGAAACGCAAGGACAAGACCCGGGCATTTTGATCCCGACGTACTGAATGCATTTATCAGGCATTCGCGGAGGTTCAGCGAAATATATAATGAATTTTTTTGTTGATTGCGGAGGATGTTTTTGATATGATTGTTTTATCGTAAATTTCTTATAATTTCAGCAGTTGAGTTTGTGGCAACAGCAAGGGAGGCCGGATATGCAAAAGATTAGAATTGCCATTGCGGGGATCGGTAACTGTGCAAGCTCTCTCATACAGGGGATTGAATATTATAAGAATAAAAACAATGGAAACGCCGCAGGGCTTATGCACTGGGATATCGGCGGCTATAAACCGTTTGACATAGAAGTGACGGCGGCTTTCGATATCGACAAAAGGAAGGTCGGAAAGGACGTGCACGAGGCGGTTTTCGCGCCGCCGAACTGCACAGCGGTATTCTGCGGAGACCTTCCAAAAACGAACGTCATGGTCCGGATGGGCAGAATACTTGACGGGTTCTCCGGCCACATGGAGGACTATGACCCGGAACATACATTTGTTCTGAGCGACCGGAAGGAAGCCTCGAAAGAGGACGTTGTCAGAGCCCTCAGAGAATCGGGAGCGGAAATGCTCCTGAATTACCTGCCCGTCGGCTCTGAGGAAGCGGTAAAATTCTACGCCGAATGCGCCCTCGAAGCCGGCACAGGATTCATAAATAATATGCCTGTTTTTATAGCAAGCGACCCCGCGTGGGCAAAGCGGTTCAAAGAAAAAAATCTGCCTGTTGTCGGCGATGACATCAAGGCCCAGCTCGGCGCCACAATCACTCACAGGACGCTGGTCGACCTGTTCCGAAAGAGGGGCGTAACACTCGACAGGACTTACCAGTTAAATACCGGCGGCAATACGGACTTCCTCAACATGCTGAACAGGAGCAGGCTCGCCTCGAAAAAGGAATCAAAGACAGAGGCCGTGCAGGCGGTTATGAACGGGAAAAGACTGGCCCCTGAAAACATACATATCGGACCGAGCGATTATGTCCCCTGGCAGAAAGACAACAAGGTATGTTTTATAAGGATGGAGGGGAGGCTTTTCGGGGATGTGCCGATGGACCTTGAACTGAGGCTGTCCGTAGAAGATTCGCCGAATTCCGCCGGTGTGGCGATTGACGCTGTCAGGTGCTGCAAGCTTGCGCTGAACAGGGGGAAGGGCGGGGTCCTTTATTCGCCTTCCGCTTACTTTATGAAGCATCCGCCTAAACAGTTCAGCGACGACATCGCTTACAGGATGCTGGAAGAATTTATCGCGGGTCATGACATTGAAGGAGAGCTCATTGAGTGCGCTCACGAGGAGGGCCCGGCGCAGAAGACCACGACGGCGTTTATCTCAACATAGCAGGGTTTAAGCATTTTTTATAAATACAAACCATACAGCAAGGAGGCAAAATGGCAGATGTCTTATCGAAACTGAAAGGATGTGTAAGCGTAGCCGGCGGGAAGGTGCAGGTCAAGGACGCTGACGCGGTCAGGGGCCTTATGGACGAGCTCATTAATGAAGCTGTTTTTAACACGGACGAAGAAAAAAGGAAGTCTCTCCAGAGGTTGGTAATCGAAATAGCAAAAAAAATGGGCGCGGTGCCTTCATCCATTCAGTCGCTGTATGAGGAAATGGGAAAAAGCTATCCGGGTTTTTCAGTCCCCGCCATCAATATCAGAGGGCTTACCTATGATGTATCGAGGGTGATATTCAGAAAGGCGCTTGAGAAGAACGCCGGCGCGTTTATATTTGAGATAGCGCGCTCTGAAATAGGCTATACAAAGCAGAGGCCGGTCGAATACGCCGCCTGTGTGCTTGCCGCGGCGGTAAAGGAAGGTTTTAGCGGCCCGGTATTCATCCAGGGAGATCACTTCCAGCTTGTCAGAAAAAACTATTTGTCCGGTCCGGACCTTGAAAAGAACTACATAAAAGGTCTCATTAAAGAAGCCATTGAATCTGAATTCTATAATATCGATATCGATTCATCAACGCTTGTCGACCTCGAAAAGCCGACGCTGAAAGAGCAGCAGAGGCCGAATTTTGAAATCGCCGCGGAGCTGACTGCTTATATTAGAAGTCTGGAGCCCGCGGGGATCACCGTGTCGGTCGGCGGAGAGATCGGAGAGATCGGAGGGAAAAACAGCACTCCCGACGAAATGAGGGCTTACCTCGACGGTTTTAAGGAAACAATGAAAACGGGAAAAGGCGTAAGCAAGCTCAGCGTCCAGACCGGCACGGCCCATGGAGGCGTTGTCCTGCCTGACGGAACCCTCGCGAAGGTAAAGATCGATTTTGAGACACTCAGGCAGATATCTGAGGCGGCAAGAAAAGAATATGGATTGTCAGGCGCCGTGCAGCACGGCGCGTCAACGCTGCCTGACGAGGCATTTCACATGTTCCCTGAGACAGGGACCTCGGAGGTCCATCTCGCGACAGGCTTTCAGAACATTATATACGACAACCCGTCGCTTCCCGCGTCGTTCAGAGACGAAGTCTATGCTTATTTAAAACAGGAGTGCGCGAAAGAGAAGAAAGAAGGCCAGACAGAAGAGCAGTTTCTCTACAGCACGAGGAAAAAAGGCTTTGGCCCGCTGAAGAAAAAATGGTGGGACCTCCCCTCAAATGTCAAGGCGCCGATAATGAAGGAACTTGAAGACAAGTTCGATCTCCTGTTCAGGGAGCTCCGGGTGGTAAACTCAAAGGACATTGTCAACAGGACTGTTAAACCGGTTGCTGTCGGGAAGAGCGTGCCGGACGATATACTCGGATAACCTCTTCCTCCGTCTTGGCCGGGTGTTGTCTTGTATCGTGTATCCTGTATCTTGTATCATTAAGGCATGCCTTCCGACCGGGTCCTCGAAGAGATAAAAAACAGGATTGATATCGTTGACCTGATATCCGAATATGTGCACCTGAAACACGCCGGCCAGAACTGGAAAGGGCTTTGTCCGTTTCACTCGGAAAAGACCCCGTCCTTCACTGTAAGTCCGTCAAAACAGATATATCACTGTTTCGGATGCAACAGCGGCGGGGATATTTTCTCCTTCCTCCTGAAATATGAGAATGTGACTTTCCCGGAAGCCGTCAGCATGCTCGCCAAAAAGGCCGGCGTTACATTAAAGGCCGCTCAAAAGGACACCGTCTGGACCGGAGAAAAAGAAGTACTGCTCAACATGCACAGGGATGCTGTTTCATGTTTCCAGCAGCACCTCGCGAAAAACGCAAAGGCGGATGAATACCTCACCAAACGCGGGATCACCCCTGAAGCACGTAAGCTCTTTTCCCTCGGATACGCTCCACGCGCCTGGGACTCACTCCTGACGTATCTCACACGCAAAGGTTATAAGGCGGAGATGATTAAAAAAGCCGGGCTTGTCATACAGGGGACAAAAGGCGTTTATGACACGTTCAGGGACCGGATAATGTTTCCTATTTATGACCTGAAAGGAGACGTGATCGCCTTCGGCGGCAGGTCCATAGACGGAGACGAGCCGAAGTATCTGAACTCTCCCGAGACGATTATTTTCAACAAGCGAAGGGTCCTCTACGGTCTTAATCAGGCCAGGGAACCGATAAAGAAAGAAGGGCGCGCAATATTCATGGAAGGGTATCTCGACGTGATCACCGCCCACCTGCACGGCTTTACAAACTCTGTAGCGCCCCTCGGGACCGCGTTTACACAAGAGCACGGAAAGCTGATAAAGCGGTTTGTTGAAGACGTCATTCTTGCTTTTGACAACGATGAGGCAGGCAGGAAAGCAGCCGGAAACGCTGCGAGTATATTGCTGGAAGCGGGACTCAACGTAAAGATACTTTCCTGCCCGGAGAATGAGGACCCGGACAGCCTGCTGAGGAAAAAAGGCAAGGAGGCCTTTCAGGAACTGCTTCAGGAACCGTTAACGATCATTGATTTCTACATGCTTCAGAAGCAGGATAAGCGTCTGACAGCGCGGCAGGCGATTGAGACAATCTCAAGAATTCCGGACAGGATTTTGCAGGGTTATTATGTGAAACTGCTTTCCGAAAGGTTAAGGGTTAACGAGTTTTTTATTATAGAGGAGCTGAAGAAGCTTAAGAAGACCGGCAAAGGTGAAAACGATAAAACTCCCCTGAAACCTTCTGCAAGGACAAAGCCTCTTAATGAAGTGTATATAATCAAGCTGTTGCTGCAATTGCCTGAAAGAGCGGATGAAATTTCCGGTTTCATTTCGGCGGAGGACTTCAGGGACCCGGCAACAAGGGCGGTATTCGGGAAAATAAAGGAAGGTGTTAGAGATTTCAATGAACTGCTCTCACAGTGTGAAGGGGAAGAGAAAGACTTCCTTACCGAAGTTTCTATGAGAGAAGATATTGAAAATCCGGATAAGGCCCTTGAGGACTGCATGAACCGGATAAGCGGGAATAAAAGGAAGCTTTTGCTGCAGGAATTGCAGAATAAAATAAGGGAAGCGGAATCAAAGAAGGATTTCAACCTCCTGAAATCACTCCAGACCGAGCAGCATAAGCTGTTACGGATCAGGGGTAATCCATAAATTGCCGCTGTTTTGCAAGAACCGGCAAACAGGTATAAAATAAAATCATGAAAGACCCTTTCATGAAGAAATGCTTTGCTGTTGATACAGGAAAGCTCCACCTGCCGTGCCCTTACCGGGAAAGGACTGAAATCAATATCCATGTAGTAGTAAAAGACGGATACTGCTATCGCTCAGAGGAATGTCCGATTATCTGGTGCAAATTTAACCGGATCCAGACCGACATCGACTCCCTGATTTCCCTCATCTGGTAAACAATAAATCACACATATTGAAAAAAATTTATTTACTCTGCTATAGTTAAGGTCGGAGGTTAATTATGAAACAGGGAATTCATCCGGAAACTAAAGAAGTAAAAGCTGTATGCGCCTGCGGGTCGTCTTTTGCAACAAGGTCTACCCAGGCCTCCATACATGTTGATATTTGCTCCAGTTGCCATCCCTTTTTTACCGGCAAGCAGAAACTGGTCGATGCCGAGGGAAGGGTAGAGAAGTTCAAAAAGAAATACGCAAAGAAGTAGCGTAACCAAAAAGGGAAACCCGCTTTATATTTTTATGTACAGCGCGTTTCCCTTTTTTATTGTTAAAATCAGGGAAAACCACAGAGACGCGGAGGGCTATAAATTCGAAGCACGAAACACGAAATTCGAAACAATATCAAATGACAGAAATTCGAATGTTCCAAACAGGCAAGGTTTCGGGCCTTCGGATTTTTCATGTCTTACTCCGTGACTCAGTGCCTCTGTGTTAAAAATGAGGTAAATATGAAAGACATAGGCGGACAGGCGGTAATCGAAGGCGTAATGATGAGGGCGGGAAACGTGTGGACGGTTGCCGTCAGAAACCCTGAAAAAGAGATTGTGATCAAAAAAGAAGGCGTCCGTGTGCTGCCCAGGCCCCTGAGACTGCCGTTGGTGCGCGGAGTTGTAGCGCTGGCCCAGTCCCTTTCCATCGGCATCAGGGCGCTTCTTTACTCTGCTGAGGCATCCGGACATGAGGAGGAAAAACCTTCTCCGGCATCATTATTTTTCACCGTTTTTGTCGCGGTTACAATAGGAATCGCCCTGTTTTTATTGTTCCCTCTTTACGCGACCAAGCTGTTGGGGTCCCTGTTCAGCTCTATTAATGAAAGCTCACTGGCATTTAATTTTACTGACGGAATCATCAGGGTGCTGGTTTTCCTGATTTATATCCTGTCGATAAATATGAGCAAGGATATACGGAGAGTATTTGAATACCACGGAGCGGAACATAAAACAGTCAATGCGTATGAGGCAGGCGAGGAGCTCATACCCGGGAATATCGAAAAATACAGCGTCCTCCACCCGCGCTGCGGGACGAGCTTTCTGCTTATTGTCATGATGCTGAGCATACTGGTCTTTTCGATGGTCCCGAAGGACTGGCATTTTACCGGGAAATTCTTATCGAGGCTGGTCCTCATTCCGCTCATAGCCGGATTGTCTTATGAATTTATCAAATTTTCATCAAAGAGGATGAAGAACCCTCTTATCCGGTTTGCGGCGGCGCCGGGGCTGTGGCTTCAGAAATTGACAACCGGCGAACCGTCGCGCGACCAGATAGAGGTCGCCGTAAGGGCGCTGAACGAAGTATTGGAAGCAGGAGAGAAAGAAATCGATGTTGTTGGATAAACTTGAAGAAATCGAAAATAAATATAATGAGCTGACGCGTCTTCTGTCGGACCCGGAAATCTTTTCGGATTATACCAGAAGCCAAAAATACTCAAAAGAAAGGTCCGACCTTGAGGAAATTGTGGAAAAGATCAGGGAATACAAAAAGACGCTCTCCGGCATGCAGGAGGCTGAGGAAATCCTGGGCGCGCCGGGAGATGACGGCCTGAAGGAACTTGCCGTGGCGGAGCTCGAAGAACTGAAAGAGAAAAAACCCCGCATCGAGGAAGAGATCAAACTCCTGCTCGTCCCCAAAGACCCCCGCGACGAAAAAAATATTATCCTTGAAATCAGGGCGGGCACAGGCGGGGATGAGGCCGCGCTGTTCGCGTATGACCTGTTCAGGATGTACACGAAATACGCGGAAAGCAGACGCTGGAAGGTCGAGATAATGGACATGAGTTCAACGGGGGTCGGCGGGATAAAAGAAGTCGTTGCTGAAATCCAGGGGAAGGGGGCTTACAGCCGCATGAAATACGAGAGCGGCACGCACCGCGTGCAAAGGGTGCCGGCAACAGAGACCTCCGGCAGGATACACACTTCCGCTGCAACCGTTGCCGTATTGCCGGAAGCTGAGGAAGTTGATATCAAAGTGGAAGAAAAGGACCTGCGCGTGGACACCTTCTGCTCCTCCGGCCCCGGAGGACAGGGAGTAAATACGACATATTCCGCCGTAAGAATCGTGCACGTCCCGACAGGCCTGGTCGTCTCCTGCCAGGACAGCCGCTCGCAGATCAAGAACAGGGAAAAGGCGATGAAGGTCCTGCGTTCAAGACTCTATGAAGTAGAGATTGAGAAGCAGGAGCGGGAGAGGTCCCAGGAGAGAAAATCACAGGTGGGCAGCGGCGACAGGAGCGAAAGGATAAGGACCTACAATTTCCCGCAGAACAGGGTGACAGACCACAGGATAGGAGTTACCCTTCACAAGCTGTCGGTTATCCTCGAAGGACAATTAGACGAAATCATCGACCACCTTATCGCACATTATCAGGCTGAAAAGCTGAAAGAAATTTAGAAACGGGGTTATGAAAGCCCTCGATAAACTTAAAGAAATCTCAACAATCCTTGCCTCCCATGCCAGCGAACCTCCAGACAAAGAAGCTGAAATAATTCTGCTCCACTCGAGCAATCTTGACCTCGTCACCCTTTACCGCGACAACCCCGAACTCACCCCGGAACAGATAAACGCGATCGACCGGATCGTTGTTAGAAGGACCAATCACGAACCCTTGCAGTATATCACCGGGTATGTGGATTTCATGGGACTGAAATTACTTGTCGGCAAAGGCGTCCTCATTCCGCGTCCCGAGACAGAGCTTATGGCGGAGAATGCGACAAATAAAGTAGGGGCGATTCATGAATCGCCCCTACATATCCTCGACCTCTGCACAGGCAGCGGTTGTCTTGCGCTTGCACTTGCAAAGGGATTCCCTGATGCAATGGTTTACGGCGTTGATATATCAGAGACCGCTTTGTCATATGCAAGAAGAAATGCGGAATTGAATGAGATCAGCAACGTTTCGTTCATTAGAGGGAATCTTTTTGGTCCATTTCAAAATCCCCCTGTCTCCCCCTTTTCCAAAGGGGGACTTATATCCCCCTCAAATTTCTTCGATCTCATCATCTCAAACCCCCCTTACATAAAATCTGAAGACATTAAGGACCTCCAGCCGGAAATCAAAGACTGGGAACCACAGAACGCCCTTGACGGCGGACCGGACGGGCTCGGTTATTACAGGATTATAATTCCAGCATCGCGGCAATTTCTCAAACCCAATGGGATGCTTATGCTTGAGCTCGGTATAGATTGCGCTGGTCCGGTAACCGCTATGCTGAAAGACGCAGGGTATAAGACCATTGAATTAATAAAAGATTACGCAGGGGTTAGAAGGATAGCGGTTGCGGCTTGAGGGGGCGACTGTGATAACATAACTCAGGTATTGCGTCATGAATGAAATAAGCTGCAGGGTCGTAAAAACCTTTCTCGATTATGTAAGAAACACCAGGCCGGAATTCCTGCCGGCCCTCCTTTCCGGCATCCCCTTTGACGAACATTATCTTACCGATCCGGACAACTGGATCCCCTGGGACGTTGAACGTCTTCTGGAAGAAAGACTGGCCCATCTCTATGAAGACGACATGATCATGTTCAAGATCGGAAAAAGTATACTTACGTATAAATCCGTCGGTATAGTAAACATACTCTTCAACCTCTTTATAACCCCGGAGCGGCTTATCCGGTATACCCCGAGGATAGCGCAGTATTTCACCAAAGACGTGGTCATGATCAACGTCGTCGAAACGACCCGTGAGAGCGCCGTTGTTGAATTGAAGATACAGGGGAAGCAGACAAGAGGCGCATGCCTGTACAATCAGGGGTTGTACAGCATATTCACGGAGCTTTTCGGCCTGGAGCCCGCGGAGGTCTCGGAAGTACAGTGTGTTGTGCGCCCGGATGAAATCGGCAGGCATAACGGCATGTACTACCGCGTAGATGAAAACAGAAACGTTTTTGAATCAGGTCAGCCCGGAAAGGAGGGCAGGATTGTCGGTGTCGTCGCCGAGAATGTCTCCTTCCGGATTAACGGAGTTACTTTCGGAGCGGAGAGCTGCGTATACAGGTTAAGATGGGAAAACAGGATAATCCGGCTTGCCGGAAGGACCGCGGGGAAAAAGCAGGCGTTGAATGAAGCCCTGCAGCACCTCGATGAAAACCACAGGAAGCTTCAGGCGGCATACGAGCGTCTCTGGAAATCGGAGGCAAGGTACCGTGATCTGATGGAAAACGCGAGCGACATTATCTGTTTTGTCGACTCGGCAGGCATCATCACATCGCTTAACAGAAAAGGGCTTGATCTCTCCGGATATACAACTGATGAAGTCGTCGGACAACATTTTCTTTCTTTTGTAGACGATAAATACAAGAGGGGCGCGTTCCTGAGGTTCAGAAGGGCCTTTCGTCCTCTGTCGGGGCCCTTTGAACTGGTCATCAGGACAAAGAGCTCCGGCCTGCTGATCCTCTCTGCAAATTCCAACCCTGTGCAGGAGGGAAAAGACGCTGTAGGCCTGATGATTATAGCGAGGGACATAACAGAGGAGAGGGAAATCGGCGCGCGCCTGATAGAGGCTGAGAGATTCGCGGCAAAGGGCATGGTTGTCGCCGAGATAGCCCACGAGATAAACAATTCTCTCGCCAATATCGAGACCGCCCTGTTTATTGTTAATAATCTGAAAACAGACATCAGATACAAGCAGGACATTTTCAAGGATATGCACGAGGAGATCGAGAGGATGTCGGGTATTGTAAAGGGCATCCTCGAGGTGTACCGTTCCGATAACGCGGCCCTGCAGTCCGTAGACCTCAATACTGAAATACGGAAGGTGATCAATATGACCAAACGGAGACTTGATGGAAAAGTCATCTCCATAGTCTCGAGCCTCTCCCCTGACATCCAGTCTGTCCCCTGCAATCCAGGGCATATAAAACAGATACTCCTGAACCTTATCAGGAACGCGGAGGAGGCAGTTGCGCCGGCCTCCGGGAAACAGATCATTATAAGCACTTCCCAGGATAACGGCTTTGTCAGCCTGAGAGTAAAGGATACAGGCTGCGGGATCCCCGGGCCTATGCTTGAAAAGGTATTTTCTCCCCTTTACACGTCCAAGACCGAAGGCTGCGGGTTCGGATTGTCCGTATGCAAACAGATAGCCAGAAAATACAACGGCAATATTACGATTGAAAGCGAGGTGGACAGGGGAACAACCGTAACCGTATCGTTTCCTGTAAAAAATTATGCCTGACATACTGATTGCTGAAGACGAAGATGTGCTGAGGAGAAATCTGACATTCATCATGAACAGCTCCGGTTATGCCGCCGTATCCGCGAGGACGAGCGCCGACGCGATAGAGCTTTTGAAGAAGAAACATTTCGACGTGGTAATCACCGACCTTGTCATGCCTGTCATGGGCGGGGGAGAACTTATAAAATATGTCTTTGAAAATTGTCCCGATATCGCGGTCATAATTATTACAGCCTATCCGAGCACGGACAGCGCGATCAACGCCGTCAAAAAGGGTGTGTTTGATTACTTTACCAAGCCGTTCAGGACAGAAGATATCCTGAACGCGGTCCGGAGGGCAATAGAACAGAAAAAGGAAGTGCCGTTTACCTGGGAAAAACTGAAACGCTTCGAGATCACGAAAAGGGAAGAGGGCCTGCTCAGGCTTCTTGTCGAAGAAGGCGTTTCTGAAAACAAGGAAATCGCGGACAGGCTCGGGATAAAAGTCACGACCGTCAAGCATCATCTTGAAAACCTTTACAATAAATTCACCGCCAAAAACCGCGCCTCGCTGATCTCGGCCGTCATCAAAGCGCTGAGGCAATAACCCCATACCCTCCTTTTGGAGGATGCTTTTCCCGGGAAATTTCAGCCTCCTCCTGCCTTTGGAGGTTATAAATCCATCCTTTGTTTTGTTAATCTGAATCTTAAGAAGGGAAAACTTTTATGAAACCAGCGGACATTAAAAAAATTATCAGGAACTGGCCGGCCTACAGAAAGTTTGTCGAGAACAAGGGGATCGACCCGAAAACGGTCAACGACCTGAGCGAGCTCCCCGTTGTCGACAAGCAGTTCATTGCTTCCGCGATCCATATGATCCCGTTATTCAGGGTGCGGAACATTATCCCGAGCTCCGGTTCAACCGGCGACGATTTCTCTTTCGGGCTGTTCGGCGATACCGACCTGAAAAAGGCCTCATACACCGTCGATGCGATTCTCAAAAACCGCTTTCATTCGGCATACAAAAAGACTCTGCTTATCAACATGCTCCCCGGCGCGATATCGCTTCAGTCCTCAACCGCGAGCGTTGCCTCAATCGGGGTAAGGGCCGATACCGCGGTCTCCGTCATTAAATCCCTGGGGAGCTGTTTTGACCAGTTGATACTGGTCGGAGAGCCCCTTTTTATGAAAAAAGTTATTGAGCTCGGGGTAAAAGAATCAATACTCTGGAAACATATACCGTTGTATATCATAATCGGCGGGGAGTGGACCTCATTAGGCTACGGGAATTACCTTGAGGGCATAGCGGGGCCCCAGCGCGTATTTTCATTTATGGGCATGGCTGAGCTGGGGCTTTGCTATTTCTACGAGACCGACGCGACTATCTCCCTGAGAAAAATAGTGTCCGGGGACCGTTTGCTCAGGCAGACGCTCTTCGGTGAAGCGGATTTCTGTCCGATGCTGTTTGAGTACGATGAAAACGAAATATGCGTCGAATCACTGAGCGACCCGCCCGGACCTTTTGATTCCCTGATATTGACAACAGCAGACCCTAAAAGGGCGCTTCCGCTTATCCGCTACAGGGGCGGCGATAAGGGTAAAATCCTTTCAAAAGATGAAATCAACCGCGCACTTGAAGCAATGGGCTATGCCCGGATTTTCGATCCCTGCGGGTCACAAATCCTTGCCCATTTCGGGAGGGGAAAAGGCATATCGAACGTATATCCCGAAAAGGTAAAAGAGATTATTTTCAGCAGAGAGGAAATCGCGTCCACAACAACGGGCAATTTCAGGCTGTGCAGGGAAGAAGACACTTTATATCTGAAGGTCCAGCTTAAAGAAGACATATACCCGGCTTTCAGCCTTAGGAAAATGTACGAACAGGCGTTTGCCGGATTGCCGGTGCAGGTAACACCTTATCTCTTTGAAGAATTTCCACACCTCCTGGATTTTGAAAGGAAGATACGGTATGTCTGTGAAGATAATAATGGCGAGGGAAGAAGCAGAGAAAAGATCGGCGTACCGCTTGCGGTTTAAAGTGATGTGCCGGGACCTCGGATGGCTTCCTTCACAAGACTACCCCTCAGGGGAAGAGCGGGATGAATATGACGCAAAACAGAGCATTGCATTTCTGGCCCTTGATTTCCTCGGCAATTGCGCCGGCGCATCACGTCTTATCCTCCCCGGCGAGATAGCCCTTCCGATAGAGAGCCACTTCAGGATTCTGCAAAAAACTTTACTGGAGGCAAGCTATGGAACACTGGATTACTGCGTGGAAGTCTCACGGTTCATAGTGCCGGACCATCCCTTTCTGAAAAATCACGAGATAACGTTAAAACTCTGCAGGGCCATGATCATGACAAGCATAAAAATGGGAGTAACACACATGCTCATGTCGATCGATTACAGGTTCTTCCGGCTCCTGAAGATCCTCGGCTTCTCACTTTCAGAGATCGGCGAGCCGAAATTTTACATGGGCTCCAGAACAATACCCGGGATACTGCCCCTTATAAACCTTTTGCCGGACATCAGAAAAAGCAGACCGTCCTTATACGAATATCTTACCGCGGACAAAGAAGCATTTGAAGAAGCGGTAGCGGTGTAACCGTTCGGGCCGCCCGGCCCGTTCGATCAGTTCAAGCGGTTGAAACGGCTATTTTATGAACGACTCAGAAAAAACATTGCTTAAGGTGACCCGGGCCCTCAGGATACACAGTGAGTTCAATAAGTCGCTTATTCGCGCGGCTGATGAAAATGGGTTCATAAATGATGTATGCCGGATAATCGTAGAATCCGGCGGGTATCGTATGGCGTGGGTCGGATTCGCCGGAACGGGGGATGAAAAACACGTGGTCCGCCCCGTTGCGCAAAAGGATTTCAGGAGAGACTATCCTGAGAATGCCGGGACAGTCCCGGATAAAACAAACCATATGGCAGGGCCTTTGGGGACAGCGGTCCTGACCGGCAAACCGGATATTGCAAGAGACATTCTTGCTGATCCGGCTTTCACCGCGTGGCGTGATGACGCTGTCCGGAAAGGGTACGCATCATCAATTGCGCTTCCGCTTCAGGATGAAGAGCGCGTATTCGGGACGCTGAATATTTATTCTCCCGAGCCGGACGCCTTTGACCAGAAAGAGGTGGATTTGCTGACGGACCTGGCAAAGAACCTGTCCTACGGTATTATGTCGCTCAGGGAAAAAGACAAGCTGAAGCAGCTTGAGCGTCAGCTTTTACAGGCGCAAAAGATGGAGGCGGTAGGACAGCTCGCCGGCGGGGTCGCGCACGACTTCAACAATATCCTTTCGGCAATTATCAGCTATTCCTTTCTGTTAAGGAACAGACTGAAAGAAGAAGACGCGTCAAAGGACACCATAGACAAGATCCTTTTCCTTGCCGACAGGGCTTCACGGATAACAAAGGGGCTTCTTGACTTCGGCAGGAAGCAGAATTTCGAATTCCTTCCTGTAAAACTGAACGATATCATCAGGAACCTGGAAAAACTGCTTGTAAGATTCGCGGGTGAAGACGTCGAGTTCCGTACCGGGCTTTCAGACAGGGACCCCGGAATAATCGCCGATACAACCCGGATAGAGCAGGTAATTATAAACCTTGTCACCAACGCGCGCGACTCAATGCCTGACGGCGGCATATTGACAGTGGAAACGGACATTGCGGAGATAGATGATAATTTCAGGAAGTCACGGGGTTTCGGAGAGGCCGGGATATACGCCATGCTCTCAGTCCGGGACACGGGCGCCGGTATGGACGAGGAGACAAGGCGCAGGATTTTCGATCCTTTCTTTACGACAAAGGGGCCCGACAAAGGAACAGGGCTCGGCCTGTCCGTAACTTACAGCATCGTGAAACAGCATAACGGCTATATTACCGTGGACAGCGAACCCGGCAAAGGAGCGACGTTCAGAATATATTTCCCCGCCATCCGGATGTCATCGTCGATGGGAAAAAGCAGTAACATTCCTGATATCATGGGGAAATCGGAGACGATACTTCTTGCCGAGGACGAAAAAGACGTGAGAAATTCCATGAAAAGAATTCTTGAAGAGTTCGGCTATAAAGTCATAGAAGCTGAAGACGGCAAAGACGCGATAGAGAAATTCTTCGTGTCGAAAGATGAAGTGCGGCTTCTTGTCATCGACGCTGTAATGCCGGGGAAAAAAGGCAGGGAGGTCTTTGAAGAGGTAAAAAAAATGAAACCCGGCATCAGGGCCATAATCACAAGCGGGTATTCGGAAGAATTTTTGCAGAGAAAAAATATCCTTGACGGCCCGGTTACTTTTCTCTCAAAACCCATTTTGCCGCATAATTTCCTGGCAAAAATAAGGGCGGAGCTGGAGAAGTGACCGTCTGAAGTGAAAAAATTGACTTTCCCCTGAATTATATGTTAAAAAATATGTCTATTTCAGTATTGGAGGCATATCATGCAGGCTATAATAGAAACAGGCGGAAAACAGTACAGGGTCTCCGAAGGAGATGTCCTGAGGATAGAGAAGCTTGAGGAAAGCGGCGCGGTCACCTTTGACAGGGTACTCATGGTCTCGGACGGCGATAACATATCAGTCGGCAAACCTTTTCTCCCTTCGGCAAAGGTCACCGCTGAAGTAGTGGGAACAGGCAAAGGGAAGAAGGTGCTCGTATTCAAGATGAAGCCGAGAAAGAACCACAGAAAGATCAGAGGACACAGACAGCCCTATACAGAGGTTAAAATTAAAGGGATCCAGGTTTAATAACTTTTGTTCGGAGGATATCGGAAATGGCGCATAAAAAAGGTGTAGGAAGCTCAAGGAACGGTCGCGAAAGCCACTCACAGCGCCTCGGCGTGAAAAGATATGGAGGACAGGTTGTCAAGGCAGGCAGTATTCTCGTAAGGCAAAGAGGCACAAAATTTCACCCGGGCTTCAATGTCGGCAAGGGAAGCGATGACACGCTCTTTGCCAGGGTCAGCGGCATTGTGAAATTCGAGCGCAAGGACAAAGAAAGGCAGCAGATAAGCGTTTATCCGGTGATGGAAACAGCCTGACTGTAAAAGAGTATGTTATATTTTTTAAAGGCGGATTAAGTCCGCCTTTTTTATTTTGCAATAACTAATGCAATTCATCGATCAGGTTAAAGTTTATGTAAAGGCGGGAGACGGCGGAAGGGGATGTATAAGCTTCCGGCGGGAGAAATACGTTCCCAAAGGGGGGCCTAACGGCGGCGACGGAGGCAGAGGCGGACATATAATTTTCAAGGCCGTGAGCGATTTGAATACCCTTCTGGACATCAAATACCAGCGGCAGTACCTGGCACAGAGGGGACAGCATGGAATGGGGAAAGACATGCACGGCAAAAACGGCAAAGACATGGTCATTCCCGTGCCTGTCGGAACACTTGTAAAAGATTTTGAAACAGACGAGGTACTGAGCGACCTTACTGTCGACGGCCAGGAATTCCCTGCAGCGCAGGGAGGCAGGGGAGGACTCGGTAATGCGCATTTCAAGACCGCCACAAGGCAGGCTCCGATGTTTGCGCAGCCCGGGGAACCGGGGGAAGAAAAGACTTTGACCCTCGAATTAAAGCTCCTCGCCGACGTCGGCCTGATCGGACTTCCCAACGCGGGCAAATCCACATTAATATCCGTGCTGTCCGCGGCAAGACCCAGAATCGCGGATTATCCTTTTACAACACTTATCCCTGTCCTCGGGGTTGTAAAGCGTGAGGATTTCAAGAGCTTTGTGATTGCCGATATCCCCGGGTTGATTGAAGGAGCGCACAAAGGCTCGGGATTGGGTTTTCAGTTTTTACGGCATGTGGAGAGGACCTCCATACTCCTTCACCTTGTCGATATATCCGAGATGGTGGGGGGCGACCCGGTCGATAATTTTGAAAAGATCAATAAAGAGCTTGAATTATACAGCCCTGAGCTTATTAAAAAGCCGATGGCTGTGGCAGGGACCAAATACGACATCAAAGGCAGCGGCGAAAGACTTGACAGACTTGCCCGATATTGTAAAGATAAAGGCTATGATTTCTTCCCGATATGCGCTGTGACAGGGGAAGGGATAAAAGAGTTGATGATTTATCTCGGGAAGAAGGTCGAGGAGCATAAAAGGGGATAAAATGTTTGAGCATATCCGATGCTCCTGGATTCAGCGTCTGATGAAACCTTAACACCATTCTCTGTCTCATATCTTCCCTTCCGCATGTCTGCTTCTATGCAGATTTCACAAACCTCTGACACGTCATCATCATAAATTTAATCTGAAAAATTGCGGTCATTTGGTATAAAATGTTCCATATAAATGCCTCGTAAAATAGAACAGCGTAAGCCATCTAAGAACTTCTGGATAACTACGGGCATTTTTTCAAGCCATTATCTCCTTGAACGCCTCCCTCAGGCAGGGCCAATATTATGGCCTCCTGATGAAGAAGTATCTCCAATATTAAAGGCAATTCAGGAGTTATACAAGGCTAATATTGTCGGCTTGAGAAAAGGCAATGAAGCAAATACCGAAAGGCGATTCATTGATAAGGTATTTAAAGAATTAGGTTTTGGTTTTCTTAATCAGAATCAAATCCCTGAAGCAGAGCGCAGGCAGGTTCCCGATTATTTCCTCTATTCTTCTTACAAAGACGCTGATAAAGCGTTTGAACTGTCTTCATATAAGAAATACAGGTCAGCACTTTCAATAGCCGAGGCAAAACGATGGGACCACAATTTGGATAAACCTTCTTCAGGAGCAGGCAAGGCTCCAAGAGGCAGGTATCCACATCAACAGATAAGGGATTATCTGAATGAATCAGAACACATTAAATGGGGAGTTCTTACCAATGGCAAGGAATGGAGGCTTTATTTCAGAGAAGGACGTTCAAGTAAGTTTTTTGAGATAGACCTTGAAGGGTGTCTTCAGGATATTCACAGGTTTAAATATTTTTATGTTCTTTTCAGACCAGTCGCTTTTATAAAAGACAGTTCCGGCAGATGTTTACTTGATAATATTTTTGACGAATCCCTGAGATTTCAGGAAGACATTGAAAAAGACCTCAGGGAGAAAGTATTTAAATGTGTTGAATGGCTCGGCCATGGATACCTTTCCGGAGAAAAAAATCATCTTTCAGAAAAAGACATCGACCCCATATACCATAATAGCCTTATTCTCCTATACAGGATACTTTTTGTGCTCAATGCAGAAGCGAGGGACTTGCTCTCTACCAATCCTTTGACGAAATATTACAAACATTACGGGATTCAGCGAATAAAAGACAGGGTAAGACAGGAGAAAGGCGAGTTTATCAGCGCCAAGACCGTCTTGTACGATGATCTCTTAGCTCTATTTCATCTGATTAACGGCAGCAATGAAAAACTCAATAAAGATATGAATATCCCTCGATATAATGGCGGGCTTTTTGATCCTGAGAGATATACGTTTCTTGAGGAAAAGAAAGTAGGAGATGATGTTCTTTCAGAAATAATCTATGAACTTTCTTATCGAGCTGATAACGGAGATTTACACAGCATTGACTATAAAGGACTCGGCGAAAGGCACCTTGGAACTATTTATGAAGGATTGCTGGAGCATAAGTTTAGTTTGGTTGACGGTAAAATTACCCTTAAAAATGATAAAG
Source organism: Nitrospiraceae bacterium (assembly GCA_003599505.1). Classification (GTDB taxonomy): domain Bacteria; phylum Nitrospirota; class Thermodesulfovibrionia; order UBA6902; family UBA6902; genus SURF-23. The sequence goes on from QZKO01000020.1 coordinate 22,103, forward strand.
GTGAGCGGAAAGCCACAGGGGCATACTACACTCCTGACTACATCGTTAAATATATCGTTGAAAACACCTTAGCGCCTATCCTCAAAGTAATAGATGAAAGAATCAAAAAAGAACATACGGGCAATAAAGATGACTCTTTTGCACGAGAGGTGCTTAAACTCAATATCTGTGACCCCGCGATGGGTTCAGGGCATTTCCTTGTTGAAGCTGTGCAGTTCCTTGCTGATGAGATTGCATATCATCCCACCACAGAGCTTAAAACGCCGCAAAGCATAACAGAAGATGAAATTAACTACTGGAAACGCAAGGTAGTGGAGTCCTGTATCTACGGTGTTGATATAAAAGAGCTTGCCGTTGAACTTGCCAAACTCTCGCTCTGGCTTAAAACAGTGGATAAAAGCCAGCCGCTTAATTTTCTTGATCATCACCTCAGGTGCGGCAACTCTATTATTGGCGCAAGAATTAATGATCTAAATTACCTGCCTTCATCAAAAAGGAAAATAGAAAAAACCGAGAGACAAGACGAACAAGCTCTGCTTTTTGATAAGTCACAATTCAAGACTGACATCACAGAGGTAATCAAAGGTTTTCATGCAATAGAAGAAATGCCGAGCGAGAAAATCTCAGATATTAAGGCAAAGGAAAAGACTTTCCAGAAATTAATGGAAGAGCTTGTCAGATACAAAGAGATTGCCGACTTATGGACAAGTTTATTTTTTGGGAATAATCTTGAAGAAAAAGAGCGGGTATATGAGGAACTTTTACAAGACCAATATAAATACCAGAAGGATTTGTTCGGATCGGAGGCAGTCATTGTTGAGAAGAAGAAATCAAAAGCCGGCTTATCAAACCGGATATATAATTTCATTGTTAATTTACTGCAACGCCCTGACGGAAAGACGCAGATGCCGAAACTCGGTTCTTTGCTTGAGAACTCTGAAGCTATCGCAAGGGAGAAAAGATTTTTCCACTGGGAACTATCCTTCCCAGAGGTGTTTTTTAATGAAAATGGAAGTCCCAAAGAAACTCCCGGATTTGATTGCGTAATCGGTAACCCACCGTATGATGTTATATCAGAGATTGAACAGGAAAAAGACGTACAGCCTGAGAAAGAATATTTTTCACAGCAACACATGTATGTCCCCGCGATCGGAAGCAAGCTTAATCTTTACCGCCTTTTTAGCGTTATATCGTTGCAGTTACTTAAGGACAAAGGGATGCACGGTTTTATTGTCCCAATGGCTCTGTTGGCTGACAAACAGGCAAAGCCGTTGAGAGAATTTATTCTTAAAAAGAATAGGTTGCAGAAAATAGAAGCGTTCCCTCAAAAAGATGATCCGGCAAACAGGGTTTTCCCTGACGCAAAGCTTTCTACATGCATATATATTCTTTGCAAGCAGAAGCCGTCTTTTTTTGATGTCAGAATTCATCCGGGAAAAGATATTTTGGAAACTTCAACTTTTTTGGCTATAAAGCCATCTCAGATTGAAGAGTTTGATAAAGATAATCTGAGCATTCCGAGTTATCCGAATATGACCACAAAAGATTTTAATCTTGCTCTGAAATTAAACATATTTTCTAACGGGATTACACTCAAGCATTTTGCTCCATCACAGCAGGGAGAAGTTAATCTATCAGCACACTCCGGGTATTTGACAGATGAAAATAGAGGACAGGTCATTTTAAGAGGCGCTCATGTAAATCGATACGAATTTCAGAAAGAACCAAAACAGGGAACACCGATGTATCTTGATATTCAAAAGTATCTTGCTTCTCATGGCAAAAATACGAAGGCTTATGATTATAGGTACATCAGAATCGGCTATCAGAGGGGGGCTGCTATAGACAACTGGCGCAGAATCATTGCAACCATTATTGGGAAGGACAGCTTTTGCTCGGATACAATTAATTATATCGTCAACCCTAAAGAGTATAACCTCTTTGCTATTCTCGCCCTGTTAAATTCATCATTATGGGAGTGGAGATTCCGTCTTACAAGTACAAATAACCATGTCAACTCTTATGAGATTGACTCCATGCCGATGCCTCCGATATCCTTCACCACCCCTGAAAAGGAGCGGAAGGAGCGGGTTGCGGAGGCGATTGCGCAGTATGAAGCTTGTATGATAGAGTTAGAGAAAGGAATATCAAATGAGAAAGCGGAAGTCTCAAAAGAACATAGTCGAGCAATGGAGGACAAACCTCTCTCCGGAGGAAAAAAGGAAGAAATATCTGGAAAGCATCCCCGCTCAGGTAAGCGCGTCCATGGCGTTCGAAGGCGAGCACGTAAGCCTGAAAATGCTGAAAGAATATCTGAAGAGCCTGAGGATTACTCACCAGCCGGACGTTACACGCGTTTCATAGAATCAAGCCTCGGCATTAAATCCTATTCCGAACTTGCGCCGTACCTTGCCAAAGGAGTTGAGCGTGTAATGGCTTCTCTCCTTGAGCAACACCCTGAAGAATTAAAGATAACGTCTGAATTTGTTTGTAAACTTCATAAAGATGCCTTTGAAGAACTTTTTCCCTCATGGGCCGGACGTTACCGCGACAGGGAGGTGGCAGTGGGCATATATAACCCTCCGCCGTATTTTGAAGTGCCGGTTTTGATGCGCGGTTACTGCGATGACCTGGAATTCCGTCTTTCTTCTCTCGGTCCAAAACCGCAGATAACGAATGGGCTTCTTGAAACCCTTTCATTTGCCGAGGGGCGTTTTCTAAGCATACACCCTTTCCTCGATTTCAACGGCAGGGTTACGCGAATGCTTCTTTTTTCACTTCTCTACAGACTTGACCTCCCGCCTGTGCAGCTTGTCCCTGACGAAAAAGATGAAAAAGGGAAAAGTGAATATCTTGACGCCCTTGCAAAAGCGGATATAATGGACTGGCAGCCGCTAATTGATATCTGGAGAAAAAGATTCGGGAGCGTCAAATAACCATGAATCATAATAATCTTTTAAAGTGGGTTGATACCGAACTTGCTGAAAGCCATAACGATACAATTCATGACTTCCTCGCCCACCTTGCCGAACAGATGATTGTTTTGAACAAGCAGAAGAACGAGGAGATAAAAGGCTTCCTTAAATGGCTTGAGCGTGAGATCGGCGCAAACATTGACGACTTAACAAACAAAACCGCGATCAAAGAGTATCATGAGCATGACTTCAATCACTTCCTTGATGTTCTCAAGAGAAACAGAAACAAACTTACTGTTGATCCTTCCGACAGAAAGAAGCAGGAGCTTCTTGAGAACCATTTCACAAAGAGCATGCTGATTCTTGCGCCATTGAAATCAAAAATACATGCTACAGACGATCTGATAGACCGGATAGTTTATAAGCTTTATAATCTTACGCTGGAGGAAGTTGAGATTGTGGAGGGGAAAAATTCAAATTATGTCTGTTAACGTAACCAAAACAAAGCAGGAATGTATCGTTGAGTTCGACATTAATCAGCCACCGGATATTTTCTTCGATACCAATGTATGGCGTGGAATGAATGACGATGATAAGATATTTATGGACGAAGTCCAACAAAAGATGGGCTTTCGATATCGTTATACAGTCACAAATTTTCTTGAGCTTGTTTCACATCTCGCCGACGAGTCATCGAAAAAAAACTTAAATCCTTTCAATAACTTCAAGGCTTGTTTTCGTAAAATTGTAGAGCTTTGCCATGCAGAGGTCTTGCCTTCCCCTGAGATGGATTTCATGGAAGAAGCGGGGCTTTCGCATTATATCGCTCCTTCGTGGATTCCCGACATCAATTTAATGATCAATAAAGTTGAAGCAATCGCAAATGCAAATAGCATCGAAGACCTTTCTCAGCTTATTGATGTCAGTCATTATACGAAATTAAGGCAAACAGATGGAGAATCCTTAAGAACAGCTATCAACAACTTTCCACAAATCTCAAAACCAGCTACAAGTGATGATTTAGAAAAAGCTCTACGGTGGTTTATGTATATAGCAAGCTTTTTCTTAATCGAGCGACCGAGCAATGGAAGAATAAAATATCAAGACCTTGCCGAGAAAGAAAAGGTAAGCTTCCAAACATCTTTCATATCCGGAACAGGTCGGCTCTTTTTTAACCATTGTATGACAAGGATAAGGTTAACTATAAGGGATGGTAAAAAAGTAGACCCCAATGATTTATACGACATGCTCCAGTTGATTTTGCTTAGGAATCGAAATCGAATATTTGTGACATCCGATAAGTCATACTTCCTCTATAAAATCAATGATCCTGAAACCCATAAAGTGATTTCATGGAAACAGTTCCGAAATGCAAGATCTGAATAAAAGAAGATTCGTACATTATCTGTGCGTAGACGGAAGATGGAGATAAAGATAAAGGAAGGAGATAACTACTTATGATAAAAAGTCCTGAAATAAAGGTTAATCCTGACGTGCTGAAAACACTCCGCGAAAGTTCTGGATATACGGTTGAAGAGATAGCAAAGAAAATTAAGACGACTGCTAATAAAGTGTATGAGGCAGAAAAGGGAATGGCCTCATTTACTTTGACTCAAATAAAGAAATTGGCGGATATTTATCAGCGTTCCCTTGCCGCATTTTTTACAGACACACTCCCTGCAATGCCGACACTAACGGACTATAGAGTCAATCGTGAAAAAAGATTAACCCCGGAGGTATATATAGCCGAAAGAAGGGCTTATTACATTGCCAATAAGTTAGCTGAATTAACTGACAAAAGAAGTCAGATCCCGGATTTTCCGGATACGTTAAAATCTGATGAGTTAGCTCAGGAATTCAGAAAACATTTAAAAGTCGATTTGTTAAAGTCGAAGAAACCGGATGATCTTTTAGCTCATTACAAACAAGCATTAGAAGAAAAGCTATTGATTTCAATAATAGAATTACCGTTAAAGGCGGAAGATGTCAGAGGCTTTAGTGTCTTTGCAGATATCTCTATTATTGTTTTAAATGAGAAAGACCATCAATCGATAAAATTATTTTCTCTCTTTCATGAAGTATATCACTTGCTAAAAAGAACCTCCGGCATATGTTCAATAGAGATTGAACAAAAGGATGGAGACATAGAAGCAAGCTGTAATTTATTTTCTGCAGAATTCCTTGTACCTTTAGATGATTTAAAGGATGAGTGTAAAAAATTCCCTCAAATAGATGAAAGCACCATTTCAGAGCTTACCAAAATTTATGGAGTAAGCAAACAGGCAATAATGCTTAGACTTCTTTGGTTAGGGTATATGCCCAAAGAAAGATATGAGCAGTTTAAGAAGGTTGGAGAGAAGAAATTAAAGGAAAAAAAGTTTGGCCGCAGAGATTGGGATAAAGTATTCCAGAATCGCGTTGGGAATTTAGTCGTCAGAGAGACAGCTACTGCGTATCGGTCAGGTAAGATTTCCTATTCTGAGGTAATGGATATCTTAAGTTTGAAAACAAAATACACTGAAAAATTTATAGAACGGTAATTCAGAATGCCCCGAGTGCCGGAATTATTCCCGAAAACAGTATATTGCATTGATACAAGCTCGTTAATAAATCTCAAGCCTTTTCGGAAAGATGTATTCCCTACAATTTGGAATAAATTAGAAAGTGTGATAAAAAATGGAGAGTTAATAGCGCCCATGGAAGTTTATGGAGAAATCGAGATTGGAAAAGATAACATCTATGATTGGTGTAAAAATAATAAGGATATGTTCAAGGATGTAGATGAATGTCAAATCCAAAAACTCCAGGAAGTTAAAAAGCAGTATGATAAAAATTATTGGGAAAATGAAATTAATAAACCTAAGTGGGCTGATCCTTGGGTAATAGCTCTCGGCATTTGTGAAGAGGCAATTATCGTTGCTGATGAAAAAAACAGACAAAATAGAATTCCGGCAATATCTTCCATGTCCGGATTAAGGTGTCTTGAGTTAATAGATTTTTTTAAAGAAATAGGAATTAAATATTAGAGTACTATCCTGAAAATCCTCAAGGGATAGGCACATCCTAATGTGATAATCAGATGCCGATCATATATAATTTAGACTTAAATAGCTTAAATATCAATATGTTACTTATGTGACGGTTATGTGATAGAGGGGAATACTTTTTGAAACTCTATGTTGTTGTAATGTATAATCTTTCCCATGAAACGTCTTGTCATAAAAATAGGCAGCAACATCCTTGCTTCAGCAGAGAAGGGGCTGAATATGGAACGCCTTCATGCGCTGACAAAAGACATTGCCGGGGTTGTTGACCTTGGTTACAACGTTGTCATCGTATCTTCAGGGGCCGTTGCCGCCGGACTTAAGAAGCTCGGGCTAAAAGAAAAGCCGAAGGACATAAAGCTCAAGCAGGCTGCCGCGGCAATCGGGCAGTCAAGCCTGATGTGGGCTTATGAACAGAATTTTGCCGGCTTTCACAAGAAAGTCGCGCAGGTGCTGCTGACAAAAGACGACATCTCAAACCGTCAGAGATATATCAATGCCAAAAACACCCTGTTTACGCTCCTGAGTTACGACATCATCCCGATAATCAATGAGAATGACCCTGTAGCTGTCGACGAAATCAAGTTCGGGGACAATGATATGCTGGCATCGCTCGTAGCAGGCCTCGTCGAAGCGGATATGTTTATAATACTTTCCGATGTTGAGGGACTTTATTCGAAAAACCCCGCGCTTAAAGACGCAGAGCTCATTGGATGTGTTGATGAGATTACCCCTGATATCGAAAAGATCGCGGGAAGCGCAGGCAGCGCTGTCGGCACAGGAGGGATGTATTCGAAAATATTAGCCGCAAAGCAGGCAGCGAGCCATGGCATCCCGGTAATTATCATAAGCGGGAAGAAAAGCGGCCTCCTTCCGCGTCTTCTCCATGGGGAGAAGGTCGGGACATATTTCTGCCCGAAAACCCGGAGGCTTTCTTTTAAAAAAGGATGGATTGCCTACGGCGTGAAATCAAAAGGCGCTGTCTATCTCGATGACGGCGCGGTGAAGGCCCTGACTGCGCAGGGCAAAAGCCTCCTGCCGTCGGGGATTCTGAAAATAGAGGGCAGCTTCGATGTTGGAGATTACGTAAGCTGCATAAATAAAGAAGGCAGAAAAATCGCCAAAGGGCTGACCAACTATTCTTCAAAAGAACTTGAACAGATAAAGGGCAGGAAGACATCAGAAATTGAAAAGGTATTAGGGTATAAATATTCCGACGAAGTGATACACAGGAATAATTTAGTGCTGGCGTAGGGGCAATTCATGAATTGCCCCTACGGATTCCCCCCGTTGTAAGTTATAATCCTTTTATGGACATAAAGAAAAAACTGGCCCAGGTCCCTTCTTCTCCGGGCATCTATATCATGAAGGGAGTCAAAGAGAAGGCGCTTTATGTGGGAAAAGCGATAAACCTTAAAAACAGGCTGAGGTCCTATTTCCAGAAGTCCGCGTCTCTGGACGCGCGGAAATCGCGGATGATGCAGGAAGTCGCTGATTTTGAATATATCATTACAAAGAATGAGCTTGAGGCCCTGGCCCTTGAGGCGAATTTCATAAAAAGGACGAAACCGCGCTATAACATCATCCTCAGGGATGATAAAAATTATCCTTATCTTAAACTCACTGCAGGAGAAGAATGGCCGGGGCTTGAAGTTGTGCGCAAGATTGAAAAAGACGGCGCCCTCTATTTCGGCCCCTATATCCCTGCCGGCTCTATGTGGGAAATGCTGAAATTCATCCGGCGCAACTTCCCCATCCGCATATGCAAATATAACCTTGAAAAGCCGTTCAGGCCCTGTGTGCAGTACCAGATGGGAAGGTGCCTGGCGCCGTGCGCTGAGTCTTTAAGAACAGCGTCCGACCGCGACAGGTACCTGGAAATCGTCGGCGAAGTAAAATCATTTATACAGGGAGAAAAAAAGGGGCTTCTCGCGAGTCTCCAAAAACGCATGCAGAAGCTCTCAGATGAGCTGCAGTTTGAAGAGGCGGCCAGGATAAGGGACCGGCTGAAGGCATTGGAAAAAGCGTGGGAGTCGCAGCGTGTTATAGCACCTGAGCTCGGAGACGCGGACGTTATCGGGCTCTACAGGGAAGGACAGGACGCGTCAATATTCATGCTGTTTATAAGAAACGGCATGGTTATCGGACAAAAAGATTTCTTTCTGAAAAAAGTCGGCGATATTGAAAATGAAGAGCTTGTTGCGGGCTTCATAGAACAGTTCTATTCCAAAGAGATGCTGCTTCCTCCAAGAATAATCCTCCCTCTGAAACTGCGGCTGGCAATGCAGCAAAAGTGGCTGAGCAAAAAAAGAGGGGGAGCCGTTGAACTTGATTATGTGAAAAATGTAGTTGAAGACAAACTGCTGAAGATGGCTGATGACAACGCCTTCTACTCGTTTAACAGGCATAAGGAAACAAGGGTAGACGAGACGCTTCTGAAAACAAAAGAACTGCTCGGTTTAAAGAGAGTCCCGACAAGGATAGGGGCGATAGACGTGTCGAATATTTCCGGCTCCGAGGCAGTCGGCGCCCTGATTATGTATGAAGACGGAAAGTTCGTGAAAGACGACTACAGGTTGTTTAAAATAAAAACGGTTGAAGGGATTGATGATTTTGCCATGATAGGGGAAACAGCGGGAAGGTACTTGAAGAATATCGCGGATGATGAAAGCAGACTGCCGAAGTTGATTCTAATTGACGGCGGGAAAGGACAGCTTGAATCCGCATTGAGGGCCATGAAACCTTTTGACCTTCCGGTCGAAGTCGCTGCGATCGCAAAGGCCAAGGAGCGGGCAAGAAAAGGAAAACCGTCAGGCGTCCCGATCCGTCGGGATGTGGACAGGATTTATCTCCCCGGCAGGAGGGCGCCTGTTTATCTGGAGCCTTTTCTTGATACAACGCACCTGCTTCAGAAGATACGTGACGAAGTGCACCGTTTTGCAATCACTTACCATAAGAAGCTCCGCTCAAAGCGTACCCTTGAATCACCGCTTGAGAAGATTGCCGGGATAGGCAAGACAAGAAGGCTCGCGCTATTGAAACATTTCGGCAGTATCGAAGACATAAGAAAGGCATCGGTGGAAGAGATAGCGGCTTTGAAGGGAATGAACAGAAAGGTTGCGGAGTTAGTCAAGGAAAACCTTGGTCATAAGAATGCAGGGATGGTTAGCGAACCGCACCTGCAGATTTAAAAATGATTAATGAGCAAAGCATAAAACAATACATCAAAAACCTCTTCGGCGTTAAAACCGAACACGTCAACATCAAAAAGCTCGGCGAAGGTGTACAGGGCGCAGGGTTTCTCGTAGAAGTGCAAACGCCGGAGGGACCCAGATCATACGTCATAAAAGGACTCTTCCCCGACGGGCTGGAGCATGATTACCCCGCTGACAGGGCGGGAGTATTTCTGCTCGATCTCGATGAGTTCAAGAACCTGCCGAAGCATGTAAAGGCTATCGATGTGCTTGCCGAGCTGGAAGATGGCTCCATAAAATCCATCGGCGGCGGAAAAGAATATTATCTCCTGATGGAAAGGGCGGAGGGTCGTCATTATTTTCACGATCTGGCTGCTTTCGCCGGAAAAGAAAGACTTGATGATACGGACCGCGCGAAAATAAAGGCAATGACAGCTTATCTTTCTGAAATCCATTCTGTAAAAAAAGAATCGAGGCATCTTTACTGGAGAAAAATAAGAGACACTATCGGACACGGGGAATGTCTGATGGGTGTATTTGATACATATCCTGACGGAATATTGAGCTATGAAGAGATTGCGGATATTGAAAAGAAGTGCGTGGACTGGCGGATGAAATTGAAACCGAAGGTCAACAGGCTTTGCCGGATACACGGGGATTTTCACCCGGGGAATATATGGTTTAAAGAAGAGGGGCAAGGGGCAAGGGGCAAGGGGGGGGTTATCGACTTCATCCTTCTCGACCGCAGTCGCGGTCCGTGGGGCGAGGCTGCTGATGACATAACAGCCCTGACAATAAACTACATCTTTTTTTCAATCAATAATTACGGCGATGTCAGAGGGGCTTATCTCGAAGCGCTGAAACTGTTTTATGATGACTATATAATAAAGACAGGAGATACGGAGCTGCCGGAAATTGTTGCCCCCTTCTATGCCTTCAGGGGAGCGGTAGTGGCCAATCCTGTTTTCTACCCGGACGTCACGCAGGAAAACAGGCGAAAGATTTTTAACTTTGTGCATGGCGTTCTGGATGATGAATCGTTTAAAGTAGAGAAGGTGAATGAGTATTTAAAATAAGGGTTCGAGCGGAAATACCCTTGGACCCTCGACCCCTTGAACCCTTTTATTATTATGGATATCAACGCCCTCAGAAAAATCGGTAAAAGATTACGGAAAGAGATTCTTTCCCACCTGGAGGAGCTGCGCAAAGCGGAGTCTTTCGGTAAAGGCGCGAGCGGCGACATCACAAACCCGATCGATAAGAGGGCCGAAGAGATTGTTATTGAAGAAGTTGAAAAGCTCAGGGGGCCTGTAACGATCGTGTCGGAAGAATGCGGGATCAAAGATATCAACGGCGGCGGGGCCAAACTCCTGCTGGACCCGATTGACGGCAGCAGGAACGCAATAAGCGGCATCCCGGTTTTTTCAACTTCAATTGCCGTTGTGGACGGAGAAACAATAGGCGACACCGCCATAGGGTATGTTATTAATCTCATCAGCGGGGATGAATTCTGGGCAACAAAAGGCAAAGGCAGTTATTTGAATGGTGTCAGGATAAAGACACAGCAGGATGATGCCTTCAGGGTTATTGCCTATGAGGCGCAGACCCCGAAAGTGGACATACCCAGGATTGTCCCCCTGCTGTCATTGTTCCGGAGGGCACGCTGTTTTGGTTCGACAGCGCTTGATATGGCTTTTCTTGCCCAGGGAGCCGTAAGCATGTTTATCACTCCCGCCCTGTCAAGGAGTTTTGATTTTGTCGCCGGATACCTGCTGATAAAGGAAGCAGGCGGTATTGTTACCGATCTCAACGGTAAAGGGATTGAAAAGTTTGAAGTAGGATTAAAAAGGATAACCCCTCTCCTTGCCTCCGCGAATGAGAAGCTTCATAAAAAAGCGCTGGATGCGCTGAAAAAGCCGTTATCCTGAAAAAAACTTTTCAGCCACGGATTATCTTTATAGTTTTACTTCTTTCGTGGTTTTTCGTGTTCCTTCGTGGCTGATTAAATTACGTAATTACTACTGAATCATCCGCTCCGAAAGAATTGGGGGCATACTTATCAGCGTGCCAGTCGTTCTCCCAGCGATCGCCGTCAATAAGATATTTAAATTTGTACTCCCTGCCGGAACTCAGGTCCACTGAAACGGAAAAATCACCGCTCTTAAGTTTTATCATTTGAATACCGGACATGTCCCAGTCATTAAAATCACCAACGACTGTTACACTCCGGGCCTCCGGCGCCGCCGCCTTCGACAGTCTGAACGTTACCCTGCACGTGCTTCCGTCTTCAAGATACTGTTTCACGAGGCCCTGCTTTTCCGGTTTTTGAGGCATCTCTTTTTTCTGAACGGTGGGTCTGGATAAAACTTCTTTCCCGCGGCCCTTGTGATAGACGTCTTTACCTTTAAGAAAACTGTCCCTGGGGATATTTGTATGATGGGATATTCTTTCTATTATCTCATTGTAAAGGCCTTCCTTCTGCGCCTGAAATTTGACCCCGGCATAGTTTATATTCCCTTCCCTTCTCTTCCACATCACATCGCCGAACATGGAAAGGGGGGCATCGCCCTGAGGAAATTTCAGTTGCAGCTCCAGGCTTTCATTCCGGATGAAATTAAATTCACGAGCCTCAAGACTCAGCCCTTCAGCGGATATGTTTTTCATCAAACCAAGTGAATACTGGGTTTTCCCGCCTGTGGGTCTGAATTTTACAATAAGAGGGAGATCGAATCTTTTAAATCTTCTTTTGCCTTCCAGCATGGTTTCTCTCCTTTCATTGTCGGTTAGCCATTACACTATAATCCACAATCACACAGTATCTGTCAATTAAATTCTTCGGCAGCCGCAGACCTTAGTCCCGGTTTCAATCCGTGAAGACCCCTTTGTGTTATATTTAAATTATGAGCCCCCTCGACGTCTATAAAAAACTCCCCCGCAAAAACTGCGGGAAATGTCCGTCAGGGACCTGCATGCCGTTTGCGGCGCAATTTCTGAGGAGACTTGTCTCTTCAACTGACTGCCCTGAGCTCGATGAGCAGGGCAGGCAGGAGCTTGACGCCATGCTCTCCGGCTCAAGCGACTGGAAGGAGAGACGTCTTCAGGAATTGTTTCAGGAGATTTTCAGTGTGGGGTTTTCAGAGATTGCAGAGAGAATCGGCGCAACTGTTAAAGACGGCGAACTGAAAATTCGCTATATGGGAAAAGACATTATCGTAACCCGCTCCGGGTTCAGTCCCGAGTTGAACATATGGGACAAACTGCTTGTCCTCATGTATATTAAAACCGCGGGCAGCCGGCCTCTTACCGGAAAGTGGGTGCCTTTCAGGCAGCTCAAAGACGGGCTTATCAGATCAGAAAGTTTTCACGAGGCATGTGAACAGTCGCTTGCAAGGATGTTCGGAAAAAATCCCGACGGCTTTCTTCAGAAGCTGTATGGATCAGGCGCGCAGGAGGCGGAGGGTTTTTCTGCAAGGCACAGTCTCATAGTTTATCCCCTGCCTAAAATTCCCTTCCTCATCCTTCTCTGGCCGGCAGACGAAGAGTTCGGGCCTGATTGCAAGGTACTCTTCGACTCCACTGTTACGGATTATATCGACGTCGAGGCCCTGCTCTACCTCGGGATAGCGCTGGTACGGGAACTTGGAACTTGAATATTCCTGAACTCACCCCCAATGGGAAAGAAAGGGGTCGTCAATGTTGGAGTCTTCAAGTAAAGTTCATCCTGAAGGTCATGCAGCGTATTCTTCTTCATGTGCCAATCGTTTTGCCGCATACAAAAGCGCGGCCCTTATATCATCTACTTTCAGAAATGGATAATCCCTCCTGATATCTTCAAAAGACTCACCATATGCAATCTTCTCGACGATAATCTCAACAGTGAGTCTCGTCCCTTTAATAACAGGCTTTCCAAGCATTATCCGGGGATTCACTGCAATCCGTTTAAGTAATTTTCCCTCCGTCATTTTATGTCCTCCAAAGGTATAAACCTGATCTTTTTGTCCGTTATAACGACAAAATGGTTTATAAGCTTCTTATTATAATGCTGCAGGAGTTTCTTAACCAATCTAAGTTTATCAGTAACCCCTTGCCCCTTCATTCTTATAAGAATTAATGGTGCAAAGCGCCAGGCATATCTAATCGAGCTTGACGCGGCATGTTAAATTCTATGAATGTCGTTTATCCTGTCAATCATAATGCACTCTGAGAACCAACGTTATATATAGAAATAGCATACGATTAAACTCCCCCATGTCTTTCTTCAGCGTTCTTTTTCCCTTTCCTCCCACAACTGATCTACTGGAATATTTATTCTTTCCCTTTTCTCATCATATCTGTACCACTTAATTCGTGGATCAAAAACATTCACCTGTGAAATATCAGTCCACTTGGTAGGCGCAAGCTCAATTCCGTAATCGCCTTCGGCTTGGTAACGCTTAAAAAAATATACAGACCCTCTGCCGGTCCACCAGAGCCTTATAGTGCCACATTTAATCTCTTTGTTAACGCCAAATAAAACCACCGGATGACCAAAAAGCGACCACTTTGCCTTTGGAGAAGAGAGCACGTCTTTTCTGAATTTCACATTGTCTTTTGTAAAATCTCCAGTCTTGTCATCCTGGTAATATGATTCGTATTCAGCATAGCGATCATCCTCTGTTTTCCCAGTCCAAAACTTTGTGAACTTTACAGCACAATAGTCTGCGTCTTTACGGACAAACAATATCTTTCCCAACGGCATTGATACTCCATTAGGAGCAATATGAACTTCATCGGAAACTGAGGGGATATTAGCCACTTGATTAGACGCCGCCATTCCTTTCTCCACCATTAGCAGTATTATTACTAAATAAAAAATAATCACGCATATGGATTTTCTCATTATTTATCACTCACGTAACTCATTTACCACAATCTCTGCGGCTTAAAATATTTTTTGTGTTTTGATATGCCTGTGGAATAGATGTATGTGGAATAGATGGGTGTCAAAGCTTCATTATACATTAAGCCTTCGAGTGATTCTTTTATTGAGCAGCGCACCGTTGATTTTGTCTCGTGGCGAGAACTCACCCTTTTATTCCCTTTGTCTTTCTACTTATTTGCTTTTCTCATTTTTATTTATCCTTTTTTCAAATCTCCATCCTATATAACCAACCAAAATCCAGTATATTAGTAATTTAAACCCGCCAAATAGTTTTTGAATTATGAAACTGTTCGGGTATATATCTCTTATAATGGCAGGCACAATTATCAAAATAAGCCCAATAAAAGCAGTCATAACATCTCTTTTAGCTACCTTACGACTTAGATTATTTGAAGGCACATTATTCATTATCTACACCTCCGATAATATTGTCTTAGTAAGGCTGCTTCTGCGGGATGAAAGAGATTGTGCATACCATGAGTTTATGATAACGAAATCAGAAGAAACTGGGTAACACTTTTCCGTTTACGGTAATGGTAATAAAGCCCTTCATGTTCAGCCAGA
>QZKO01000071.1 GCA_003599505.1 Nitrospiraceae bacterium
TGTTGCACAGATGGGAACTGCTTGGCAATTTCTGGATTAACGAATCAAGCAGGACCTCCTGCCCTGACGTCCATTTATTCAATATATACATGCCGGTGCCGACCGGTCTTCTTGTGAAATCTGTTTTTGTAATGTCTTTGCCTTCAAGTAGGTGCTTCGGAAGGACCACGAGGTTCCCCCAGGTGGTAAGGGCCGGAGCAAAGGGTTTGCCGTAAGTGACCCTGAACGTGTATCTGTCAAGGACTTCGGCCTTTTTGACCTGGAGATAATCTTCCTTATATGGTGTCGGCGTCTTTTCATCGATGATGGTTTTATATCCGAACATCACATCATCGGCCGTAAATTCAACGCCGTCAGTCCATCTCACGCCCTTTTTTAAATTAAAAGTAATTACGAGCCCGTCAGGAGAAATGTTCCACGATTCGGCAAGTTCCCCGATAACACTTAGGTCCGTGTCATATTTAACAAGCCCGTTAAAGACCAGTCCAGCGACATCATGTGAAGCGCTGTCGCCTGCAAGCATCGGGACAAGGACGCTCGGCTCGCCGATAGAGCCTGCTATCAGGGCGTCTCCGTAAGCCGGCTGCGCAGTTTCGTCAGGAACGGGAGCAGGCTGAGACGTCAGACCGCTGCTCCCTGTAAAAATAATGCTTAAAGCCAATATCAAATAAAGAAAGAATAAATTCTTATGTGCCTTATTCATTGGAGTTAAATTAATTAAAAACGTATTTATTGTCAATATCTCCAACATAGAATCTTGTAGGGGCGATTCGATGAATCGCCCTTTTGGGCGAGGCGCCGCCTCGCCCCTACATTCCCGGATTCTCCAGGAAGCTATAAACAACATACATGACAAAAAGCGTCACTTGCGACATATTGTTGAAATATTTTCTTGTCCATCTTCAATCCATAACGACTTAACTCCCCGTAATAATTGACCTTTTAAATAATTTTACAAGTGGTATAAAAAATGCTTTTATTAAATGCAAAACAGATTAAATGTTCAACCAAGACAAGAGGAGGTGATGGTTTAAGTAATAGACAGGGGGTAAAAAAGTATAAAAACTACCCGAGATCCGGCAGATATGCCGGAAATAAACCTAAAGGAGGACGTAAATGTTTAAAGCAGTTAACAATCTCAGAGAACAAAAAGGTTTTACCCTTATTGAATTGCTGATAGTCGTTGCGATTATCGGTATCCTCGCTGCTATCGCGATCCCCGGATATATCGGTATGCAGGAGAGAGGCAGAATGGGCGGAGTCAACAGGGGTGTTTCAAGTGCGATTCCTGAGCTTCAGGCTTATTTAACGGCGGCAAGAGATGGACGAGCTGCCAACACATGGGTTGATACCGATGGTAGTGGTGCAGTCCCAGCTGGTGACCAGACTAATGCCGTATTAGCAGCCGACCTTGCAGCCGCTAATGGAATTTGCACAAGATTTATTGCTGCTCCACCGAGAACTACCCAAATGTCTCCATGGGTTCCTACCCAGACCTTATGGCTTGCTGGTGCTCCCGCAGCAGGACGAGTTTCCTGTACTCATCCTGCAAACGGATCTATTACATTAGTTGCACAGGACGGCGCTGGTGCCGTAATTTTAACACAAGTCGTCTCAGCCGACTAAAAGAAAAAAGGGGAGGGAATATTCCCTCCCTTTTTTTTAAGAACTTATGTCGATAAGGCTTCTCTATAAAAAAGAAAAGGGGTTCACACTAATTGAACTTCTCATCGTAGTCTCCATAATCGGTGTTCTTACTGCAGTCAGTATTCCGGGATATATCGGTATACAGGAACGCGGGAGGCGAGGCGCCGTAATAAAGGCTGCGGAACAGTCTGCCTCCGAACTGCAGGCCTGGATTCATGCAGCCAGGAGTATAGGACCCGATGCACTTGCAACAGGAATCGATACGGATGGAAACGGTCAAATTCAGGCCGGCGTAGATTTAAACAATGCCGGGCTGACTGCGTTATATGCTAATGTAGACGGTTTATGCGTTCGCTATGCGGCAAACAAGGCAATAAAGCCCGACGTTTCGCCGTGGAATCCCGGGCTTCTTCTCTGGAAAACCGGGGGCCCGGCGCCGAGGCAAATCGACTGTTCTCATCTTCCTTTTGGCTTCATCACCATCACTGTACAGGACAATTCTGCCACTACGATTTACACCAAATTAGTTGCAGCGGACTAATGAAAAGGACGCTTTTTGTAATATGATGGGAAAGGAGGAAATTATGAAACATATAGTCCATTCAAAAGGCTTTACCCTGGTAGAGCTGATACTTGTCGTGACCATCATCGGCATCCTTGCGGCAATCGCCATCCCGGCCTATGTCGGCCAGCAGAGGAACGCGGCGCGGACAGAGGCGTATTCAAACCTTCCGGCCTTGCGGCTGCTTGAGGAACAGTTCTTTGCGGAAAACGCAACTTATACCGCGGGCGCCGCAAACACGGCAGCGGTGCAGGCATTGTTTACCGGTTTCCAGCCGGGCAACGGCCTGAATTTTACCTATTCAATAACTCAGAATGTTGACATTAATGGCGCTGCTCAAACGCCATGTTTTAGCGCAATTGCAACCGGGATCGCAGGGACACGGGTTGCCGGTGAGGTTTACGCGATAGACTGCAATAACAACAGGACCTTTTAAGAGCCTGAAAGGAAAAGCTCCATCTGCTCGATCCTGTCCTGTCGTGTCAGGACAGGATAATTGTCATCGAAGCACGCGGTGCAGAATTTTTCAGGATGGGGCACTACTTTTAACAACCCCTCAAGACTTAAATAACTCAGCGTATCGGCAGTAATATATTTCCTGATTTCATCGACCGTGTGGGTCGACGCGATTAATTCCTTTCTGGTCGGGGTGTCTATGCCGTAAAAGCACGGCCCTATGGTAGGGGGCGAGCTTATCCTCATGTGCACTTCTTTGGCCCCGCCGCCCTCACGTATCATTTTCACAATCTTTTTGCTGGTAGTCCCCCTTACTATGGAATCGTCTACCACAAGGACGCGTTTGCCTTCGAGAAGCTTCCGGACCGGGTTTAATTTAATCTTCACGCCAAAATGGCGTATGTTCTGCTGCGGCTCAATAAAGGTCCTGCCCACATAGTGGTTCCTTATCAAACCGAAGTCAAAGGGTATCCCGCTTTCCTGCGCGTATCCGAGAGCAGCAGGCACCCCTGAATCAGGCACCGGGATAACGACGTCGGCGTCAATGTGGTTTTCCCTCGCAAGCTGACGGCCCAGCTCTTTCCTTATCGCGTCAACATTGATGTTCCCGAATATATTGCTGTCCGGCCTGGAAAAATATATGAATTCAAAGATGCATTGGGCCAGTTTCGGGGAATGCAGCGGCTTCATGGAATTAATCCCGTTTTCATTGATGATGACCATCTCTCCAGGTTCGACGTCCCTGATGTATTTTGCTCCTATAAGGTCGAATGCGCATGTCTCGGAAGCGATAACATAGGCCCCGTCATGCCTGCCGATGCTCAACGGCCTGAACCCATAAGGGTCACGTATTGCAATAAGCTCATTTTCAGTCATTATGATGAGACTGAAGGCCCCGGAGACTGTCTTTGCCGCGTCGAGCAGACGTTCGTACAGCCCTCCGGCCCGTGAGCTCGCGATCAGATGGACAAAGACCTCGCTGTCCGAAGTGGATTGGAATATCGCGCCCTTTGCCTCAAGCTCGTTTCTTAATTCCAGCGCGTTTACGAGATTGCCGTTATGCGCGATTGCGAGAGAGCCGAGGGAAAAGTTGACCATTAGGGGCTGGACATTTTTCAAAGAGCTTGAACCCGCGGTGGAATAGCGGTTATGACCTATGGCAATCTCGCCCGGCAGGCGTTTCAGCCGTTTTTCCGTAAAGATATCCGTCACAAGCCCCATCGATTTTTCAATATAAAGTTGTCTCCCGTCGGAAGTGCATATGCCCGCGCCCTCCTGCCCCCTGTGCTGAAGGGCGTGGAGCCCGAGATAGGTCAGGTTCGCGGCCTCTCTGTGTCCGTAGATGCCGAACACCCCGCATTCATCATGGAACTTATCGGAAGACTCAGAAGATAGTGAAGAGTCAGGAAATTTCTTGTTCATACTTTAATACTTCCTCTTTATAGATAAAAGTGGTTGCAGCAAGTTTAGTATAACATTTAAGATCAAAAATCCTGAATTCCGGCAATACCCCCTCTTTTTAATCCCTACCCCCTGTTTCTATCACACCATTGCCGCGCGTTCTGAAACATTCTCAACCACGGCGACGTCTGCAAATTTTGCCGCCAGTCCTCGGGCATCCAGGGCCACTGCCATTTTAAAAAGGTCCGCTCCGGGTGCGGCATTATCGCAAGATGCCTTCCGTCCGGAGAACACAGGGCCGCGATGCCGAGCGCGGAGCCGTTGGGATTAAACGGATATTCCATGGTAATTTCATTATTATCGTCAACATAGCGCACCGGCGCCAGGTTGTCATTTTCAATTTTCTTCAGAATATCGTTATCCGGAAAATACGCCCTTCCTTCTCCATGCGCAACCCAGATGCCAAGCGCCGAGCCTTCCATCCCTTTCAGCATGATCGCGCTGCTCGGCAGGATTTTAACCGTAGAGAAGCGGGATTCGAAGCGTCCGGAAACGTTGTGAATAAACCTCGGCTGCTTTGCTCCATCAATCCCCTGCCACGGGGTCCATCCCAGTAAGGCCATAAGCTGGCACCCATTGCACACCCCGAGACTGAACGAGTCCTTTTTATGGTAGAAGGCCTGAAACTCATCCCATATTTTTTTATTGAACCTGATTACGCCGGCCCAGCCTTTTGCCGAATCCAGCACATCCGCGTAACTGAAACCTCCGACAAACACTACGCCTCTGAAATCGCCAAGCATGACCCTTCCCTCAAGAAAATCCGTCATTGTTACGTCCCACGGCTCAAACCCCGCCTGGTAGAATGCCGACGTCATCTCCCTGTCGCTGTTGCTGCCCTCCTCCCTGATGATGGCAACTTTAGGGAGGTAGGGAGTAGGGGGAAGGGGATAGGGGAGATCAGGATCAAAGGTTAAAACATAATCCGGTCCTTTCCTGTCATAAATATTCTTTTTTTCTTCCTCCGCGCATGCGGGACCGACCTGAAGACGCTCCAGTTGATAACCCGTCTCCTCCCAGATTCCGCGCAAAACCTGCATATCTTCGTCAAGTAAAGTGAGAAGTGAGAAGTGAGAAGTGAGAAGTTTAATTGTAATTTTCTTTTCAGATAACGTCCTGCCGATTATTTCAAAAG
Source organism: Nitrospiraceae bacterium (assembly GCA_003599505.1). Classification (GTDB taxonomy): domain Bacteria; phylum Nitrospirota; class Thermodesulfovibrionia; order UBA6902; family UBA6902; genus SURF-23. Next base: position 5,262 of record QZKO01000071.1, read on the forward strand.
GGACCTCAAAGTTATTAAAAATAGAACTTATCTCTTTTTCCTTTTCAGGCAGATACTCTATTACCATGCCCAGCTCTTCGGAGAATAGCATCGGGATCAAGTCCTTTTCTAACCCCTGACCCCTAACCCCTAACCCCTGTATTTCTATTCCGCAATTCCCGGCAAAAGCCATTTCAAGAAGCGTTGTTATCAACCCTCCGTCGCTCCTGTCGTGTCCGGATAGGACTATATCTTTATCAATTAACTCCTGTATTGCATTAAATGTTTGTCGCAACAATTTAGAATCGTCAACGTCCGGCGGCTCGTTTCCAACCTGATTATATACCTGCGCCAGCGCGCTTCCGCCGAGACGGTCCTTTCCCCTCCCAAGGTCTATATAAACAAGTTTGCTCTGTCCGGGCCTTTTAATATCAGGGGTAACCATTTTTGTTATATCAGGACATGTAGCATAGGCGGAGATAACGAGAGTGCCCGGAGATTTTACAGTCTCAGTAGTCTGTTCTTGCCCCTTGCCCCTTGCCCCTTGCCCCTTGCCTTTCACCTGCGCGGCCATTGAAAGGCTGTCCTTGCCGCCGTCTATGGCTATGCCGAGTCTGGTCAGAATATCGCTCAATGCGACTGCCGCATCGTATAACTTTGCCCCTTCACCTGGGAGTTTGGCGGCCCACATCCAGTTGCCGGAGCATTTAATATCTTCAAGCGCGCTGATCTTCGCCCAGACCATATTCGTTAATGCCTCACCTACGCTCATACGCGCCATGGCAGCGGGGTCAAGCAGTGTCTTTAGCGGCTGTTCCCCGATGGATATCGCGGCGCCGGTCAGTCCGAAATGACTTTGCGCAACAACAGCAACATCCGATACAGTAAGCTGCAAAGGCCCCGCGCACTGCTGACGCGCGATAAGACCTGTTACGCTGCGGTCCACCTTGTTTGTCAGAAACCTCTTGGACCCTACCGACAGCAATTTAAGGACCCTTTCAAGAGCGTCTCTGAAAAAAGGGCGAGGGGCAAGGGGCGAGAGGCGAGAGGGTGAATCTGAATTCCAGGGTAAAACAAGAGGCTGCAGATTCATGGGCACCCGCTCGAGGTTAAACGTCTTTTGAGGCATGTGTCCGAGAATTTTATCAAGGGAAAGATTAACAGGCGCGCTGCCGTCGGATTCATCGTACAGAACAATATAACCGTCGCCTGTTACATTGCCGATTACGGCATACGGAATTTTTTCACGCGCGCATAACTTCCCGAAAAGCTCAATCCCCTCCGGTCTTAAAAGCAGCGCGTTCTGCTCCTGATATTCGGCGCCCCATATCTCAAGGACTGACAGTGTATTGTCGCCGAGCTGGATTTTTCTGACTTCGATCCTGGCTCCGGCAGGATAAATAATCTCTTTTACGACATTGCAGTTCCCCCCCGCGCCCTGGTCATGAATGCTGACAACCGGATTGGCGTCACCCATCTCAACACAGGCGCGCAAGACCCTGTTCATCTTCTGCTCCATCTCCGCATCGCCGCGCTGGACCGCGTTAAAATCGAGTTCGGCTATATTCTCTCCCTGTATCATGCTTGACGCCGCACCTCCGCCGATTCCGATCCGGTAAGCCGGTCCGCCGATCTTTATTACAAGCATCCCCTTTTGCGGCACGCCTTTTTCAACGTGCCTCGCATCCATCTGTCCGACACCGCCGGTAAACATAATCGGTTTAATCCATTCATAACGTTCTCCGTCCTGCAGCCTGATGCCGAAAGAACGGGTAAAACCCTGTACGACAGGCTCTCCGAATTTGTTACCGTAGTCGGACGCGCCATTGGACGCCTGAATCTCTATCTCAAGCGGGGACGCCAGGTTGTCGGGATAATGAAACGTCCTGTCTTCCCAGGGCAGCTCGTACCCTGGAATCCGGAGATTGCCGACGCAATATGCGGCAGTGCCCGCGATTACAAGTCCACTCCTTCCCGTGGCCTGTACATCACGTATTCTTCCGCCTGTGCCGGTCTCAGCCCCGGGAAACGGAGCAACCCCGCTCGGAAAATTGTGGGTCTCAGCGGTGAAAATGACATCGTAATCAAGCCCGGTCATCCTGAAGCGCGAAGGGGCCGCGGGATTTTCAGGAACCAGGGTCTGAACTCCATATCCTCTGATTGAACTTGAATTGTCTCTAAAAGCAATAACGCTGTTGTTCGGGTTTAAATCCAGAGGGTGCTTGACAAGCTCGATAAGATTAAGAGGCATTTCAACATCATCTATAATGAGTTTGCCTTTGAAAAACCAGTGGCGGGAATGTTCGCTGTTGGACTGGCTCAGGTCAAAACATTCCACGTTGGTGGGGTTCCTGCCTATATCGCGGACGAACAGATTATAATAATATTCTATATCCCAGTCATCAAAACCAAGCCCCATCTCCCTGTTGATCTTCCGCAGTGCGTCAGGCCCTTCCTCAATCAATGGCAGGGTATAAACAGGTTCAGGCGTTATCCCGGTTTCAAACGATTCAAGAGGTTTGGGGTATGGGCATTCCGTCATCCGGTCGTGAATGAGACCCGGAAAGGGTCCGAGGGTCCGAGGGTCCAGGGGTTCAAGGGTCATAAGTTCATAGCGCCTTGAACGCTCTATCCGTTTAATCTTTGTCAGTCCGCAGGCATGACAGACTGCAACAGCGTTTGTCGACCAGGCGGTAGTAAAATTCATGCGCGGACCTACCTCGATAATGGGTTCGAAGTTTAAGAAACTTTTATCTGAAAAATTTTCCTGCTCAAAGGTCTCGGAAAGCAGCCAGCGGAGGATTTGCCGCTCATCCGGCGTAAGTTGTCCCGTGGTCTCAACATTGAAGCAGTATTCAGTTTGAATATCCGATACTTCAGCGGATACCTTCAGCCTCACGACCGACAAAAGCCCGCTCTTCTTGGCCTCTGACAGGGCCGGGGCCCTGTAAAAACGGATTATACTCATTGCTTGTGGTTCCTTTTTGATAGTAGGGCAATGCTATTTTAGCATTTTGGATATCAAAAAACTAAAGCTTCCCTCTCAATATTCCGATAAATAAAACAGGGAAACAGGTAATACGGAAGAGGAGAGATAATGTACAGTTTCATGGTTTTCAATACGGTAAAAAGAACATTATACAGGGACTTTCTTTCCTATTACAAGAAGAATTCAGGCGACGATTTCTACATTGTTTCGTTAAACAACCCGAAATTGATCCAGTATCTCGAAGAATTTATAGAAAGAAGGCTGAACTGAAATCCCTGCTATCCGGCAACTTCCTGAACAGCCCTGGCGGTTATCCGCGCGAGGCTTTTTAATTCCCCGGCAGAAATACTGAGAGGCGGCATGAGCACAATAACATTGCCGAGCGGTCGTATGAGTACCCCCTTTTCCCCGGCCCTGTGACAGACCTTCCAGCCCATTTTGTCTTCAAGCGGATACGGCTCCTTTGTTTTTTTATCCTTCACAAGCTCAATCCCGACCATAAATCCTCTCTGCCTCACGTCTCCGACATGGGTGAATTTCCTTATTTTGTCCAGTTCGTTTCCGAGGAGCCCGATCTTCCGCTGCATGTTCTTCAGGGTTTTTTCTTTTTTAAATATCCCGAGACCGGCAAGAGCGGCAGCGCACGCAAGCTGGTTCCCTGTATATGTATGTCCATGGAAAAAGGTCTTGAGCTCTTTGAATTCACCAAGGAAGGCCCCGTATATTTCATCAGTCGCAAGGGTTGCGGCAAGCGGCAGATACCCCCCGGTTATACCTTTTGCGAGACAGAGGATATCGGGACTTACCCCTTCATGTTCACAGGCAAACATCTTCCCGGTCCTGCCAAAACCCGTTGCCACCTCATCGGCTATCATAAGGATGTTGTACTTGCTGCACAATTTTCTGGCCCCTTTCAAATACCCTTCAGGGGCCGTGATCATCCCTCCTGCCCCCTGTACAAGGGGCTCAATGATTAAAGCGGCAATCTCCCGGTGATGCTTCCACATAACCTTCTCCATCTCCTGAAGACAGCGGAGCCTGCATGAAGGATACTTCTTACCAAGCTTGCAGCGGTAGCAATAAGGAGAGGGCGCTCTATATGCCTTAAAAAGCAGGGGGGAAAATATCTGATGGAAGACATCGATCCCGCCGACACTTACAGCCCCTAACGTATCGCCATGATACGCGTTATCAAGCGACAGAAAGGTCTCCTTGCCTTTAACGCCCTTTTGTCGCCAGTACTGAAAAGCCATTTTGAGGGCCACCTCGACAGCAGTTGAGCCGTTATCGGAATAAAAGACTTTGCTTAAGCGCAGGGGCAAGCGGCCGTTCGCCCCTACAATCTTCACCAGCTTCTCCGCCAGGATTGCCGCCGGCGGATGGGTGAGTCCAAGCAGAGTGGAGTGGCTGATTTTATCAACCTGTTCCTTTATGGCATCGTCAATTTCCTTCCTGCAGTGGCCGTGGACCGTCACCCAGAGAGACGACACCCCGTCAATATACCATTTGCCGGTAATGTCTTTCAGAAAAGACCCCCTGCCGCCGGTAATTATTACAGGGGACTCTTCCGTCCAATCCTTCATCTGTGTAAAAGGGTGCCACAGATACTGCCTGTCCAGTCTTTCAATATGCCTTTTAAAGGTTTTGATCATTTGAGCATTCGGGTTTTGTATTTGTTTCGTATTTCGATATTCGGATTTCGGATTTTCCTTCCGTATCGTAAGAATATAACATGTCGTTTCATGTAATCAATAGCAAAATACGGCACGGTAATATGGCCTGTCGGGGTTTACAAGGTCAAACTTCCGGATGTATAATTTGATTGATGAAAAAAACAACCTTCCTGATTTTTGTGCTGATCGCATTAATATCAGGTTACATAATAGGGAACCGTGCAAATATATTTCCGGTAAAATCCTCATCGCCGCCTTATACTTACAATTTTCAGATTCCCAAGGAGCTTTCCGGGGAAAGTACGGCCTTTTCAGAAATCGTGAAAGTAGTAAGCCCTGTTGTGGTAAATATCTCTACCTCAAAGATAGTTGAACGGGATTCCAGTCCTTTGCCTGACGTTTTCGGCGACCGGCTTTTTGATTTTCTCGAGCCCTATCAAAGGCCCAGGAAATGGAAAGAACAGAGCCTCGGCTCGGGGGTAATAGTCTCTCCTGACGGTTATATCCTGACAAATGCGCACGTTGTCGAGAAGGCGGACGAGATACAGGTCACGTTATATGACCAGCAGAATTTCAAAGGGAAAATCATCGGGTCTGACCCGAAAACGGATATCGCGGTCATAAAAATCAGCGCCGGAAGCCTGCCGGCTGTTAAATGGGGAGATTCGGACCACATCTCGGTCGGCGAATTTGTGCTCGCCTTTGGAAATCCCTACAGCCTGAGCAATACCGTGACGATGGGGATCGTCAGCGCGGTGGGCAGGGCCAATGTCGGCATCGCGGATTATGAAAATTTTATCCAGACCGACGCCGCGATCAACCCGGGCAACTCCGGCGGGCCCCTGGTAAATATTAAAGGGGAGATGATAGGCGTCAACACCGCAATCTTTTCAAGGACCGGGGGCTATCAGGGAATAGGATTTGCGGTGCCGAGCAATATGGCCAGGTCCGTAATGACCCAGCTCGTAAAGGAAGGCAAAGTTGTCCGCGGATGGATCGGGGTCAACATACAGAATTTCACGCCGGAGCTTGCGAGAGAATTCGGCCTCGCCAAATCCTCCGGCGCCCTTGTCACCGAGATAGTGAAAGGAAGCCCGGCTGAAAAAGCGGGTTTGCGCAGAGGCGACATCATCATAGAAGTCGACGGCAAGGAAATCAGGAACGTGGAGACCCTGCGAAACACTATCGCCCAGAACAGGGCAGGAAGTAAAATCAGATTAACGGTCCTGAGAGACGGGGAAAAAATAACTCTCAGCGCGACAATTACCGAATTCCCGCAGGACCTGGCGCAGGCTGAGCCAACGGAGCCTGAAGAAAGTTTTTCTTATCAGGAAAACGCCCTTGCCGGCTTCAGCGTGATGGACCTGACGCAGGAGATAGCAAAACAGCTTGATCTTTCAAAAAACGAGAAAGGGGTCATAATCGTTAAAGTCGAACCATATTCCGCTGCAGAAGACGCGGGTCTGAGAAAGGGGGATATAATCCAGGAGATTAACAAAAAAAGCATAAAAACCATAAACGACTTCAACAACATTGTCAGTAGAGTAAAAAAAGGCGACACCCTGCTTCTTTTCATGAACAGAAGCGGAAGCAAGTTTTATATAACATTAAAAGTTTACTCCTAAAAGGATTTAATATGCTATACAGGATAATTTTTTTTCTGGTATTCACGGCAGGCGGATACATTCTCGGATTCAGGGCTGAAGCAGCGTACCAGGGTCTCATATGGGGGGCCTCGGTAGGCGTTATAGCTCTGCTCCTTGAATATGTGCTCCCCAGGGTCGGTTTCGGCACTGTAGTAGGAGGGCTGATCGGCCTGTCAGTAGGTCTTTTATTCGCAAAACTGATTTATTTCCCGATTAAAGCCGTTTTTACCAATATAGACGGGACGTACATCGCCGTTGTCTTTAACGCCCTCTTCGGCTACAGCGGACTGCTTCTTGGTTTGAGAGCCGGCAGGGATTTCACTATCTCAAACATTGTGAAGGCCTTTAAAACCAGGGTTGAGGAAGAACACGCCAAGCTTATCGACACAAGCGTAATTATTGACGGGAGGATAGCGGACGTCTGTGAAGCGGGATTTCTGGAGGGGCCTTTTATTATTCCGCAATTCATCCTGCAGGAGCTGCAGTATATCGCGGATTCCCCTGATTCCATCAGAAGGGCGCGGGGCAGGAGGGGTCTCGACATCCTCCACCGGATCCAGAAAATGTCCAATATCACCGTAAAAATTACTGATGAGGACTTCCCGAAGATAAAGGAAGTTGACGCCAAGCTGGTTGCGCTTGCGCGGCTTCTCGGCGCCAAAATAATTACAAACGACTTCAACCTTAATAAAGTCGCCGAGCTTCAGGGGGTAAGCGTACTCAACCTCAATGAACTTTCAAACGCGCTGAAACCGGTTGTCCTTCCCGGCGAATCAATGAATATCTTTATCGTAAAAGAAGGGAAGGAATTCAACCAGGGGGTCGGCTACCTTGACGACGGCACTATGGTAGTCGTAGACAACGCAAGGAAACTGATCAACCAGCAGACCGATGTTGTCGTGACAAGCGTCCTGCAGACCACCGCGGGGAGAATGATATTCGCAAAGCTAAGGGAAGACGCCGAGCGGGAAGAGATGCGGATGGCGCGGCACTGATGTGGGGGAAAATTATCGCTATTGTCCCCGCGGCGGGGCTCGGCAGGAGATTTGACGCAAAAATAAAAAAGACATTTGTAGCCGTACATGGCATGCCCCTTCTTGTCCATACGCTGAAAAGGCTCGCGGGAGAGGAAGTAATATCGGAGATCATCCCCGTGCTCGGTGAGCAGGATGCCGGGAACGGATTTCAACTGCTTAAAGAGCACCGTCTGGAAAAAATAAAACGGATTGCCCCGGGCGGTAAAGAGCGGCAGGATTCAATAAATAATGCGTTGAAACTCCTTGAAGGAGACAGGACCGCCCCCGACAGCATTATTTTAATCCACGACGGCGTGCGGCCGTTTATCCCCCCGGGCCTGATCGCGTCTCTTTCCGGCTGGTTAAAAAACTTTGACGGCGTTATTCCAGGCATCCCGCTGAAGGAGACTTTGAAGGAAATAGCTTCAGACGGCTCTGTTCTTTCAACGGTAAACCGGGAGCGGTTCCGGTCCATCCAGACCCCTCAGGCTTTCACATTCAAAGTCCTTAAAAACGCGTATGACGCCGCCTTTGCTGAAGGATTCTACGCAACAGACGATGCCGCCCTTGTTGAAAGAACAGGCGGAAAGGTGAAAATTGTTCCCGGCAGCCCTTATAATATCAAAGTAACAACACCGGAAGATTTAGAGATGATGGAGTGGATACTGGGAAAAAGTCATAACATGTAAATAAACACAGAGGCACTGAGAAAAACACAAAGAGAAATCTCTGTGTCTCTGTGACTCAGTGGTTATTAAGAGACTCTTTTCAACTAAGACACGAAGAGAATAAACTTTTATGAGAATAGGCATCGGTTACGACTCGCACAAATTAGTTGAAGGCAGAAAGCTCATAATCGGAGGAGTGGAAATCCCCCACGAAAAGGGGCTTCTCGGGCATTCTGACGCCGATGTGCTGTGTCACGCGATAATCGACTCGATCCTCGGGGCGATGGGAGAGGGCGATATCGGGAAACATTTCCCTGACACGGATGGGAAATGGCAAGGCGCTTCGAGCATTCGACTCCTTTCAAAGGTTATAGAGCTGGCCGGACAGAAAGGTTTCGGCATCGTCAATATTGATTCAACCGTCATAGCGGAAAAGCCAAAGCTTGCTCCGTACATTGAAGCGATGAAAGACAGCCTTTCAAAGGCGGGCTTACCGTCAGCTTCAATAAATATAAAAGCGAAGTCAAACGAGGGCATGGGTTTTACAGGAAGAGGAGAGGGAATAGCGGCAGAGGCAGTTTGCCTGTTAAAGACAAGGGGTTAGGGGTCGAGGGTTCAAGGGTCCAAGCCGGGAACATTCGACGACTGCTTTAAGTTATAATAATTTCAATTTAATTGTTCAGGGGGTATTGTGAAACATAAAGGTCTTATACTGATTATTGTTGTCGTGCTGTGCGTTGCCGTATTATTCCTTCTTCCAAAAGACAAGAAATACGGGGAAATCGCAGCAGTGGGCAAGCCTGCTCCGGTGTTTGAGCTGAAGGACGCGGAGGGCAATCTGTGGAGGCTGTCGGACCTCAGGGGAAAAGTTGTGTATCTGAATTTCTGGGCCACCTGGTGCACAACATGCAGGGCTGAAGCGCCGTCCAAGGAAGCGCTTTTCCTGAAGATGCAGGGCAAGCCTTTCCAGATGTTCGGCGTGCTTTTCAGAGACAACCCCGCTAACCTCACATCATATTACAGAACACAGGCAGTCAGCGCCCCGACCCTCATCAGTCCCGGAAACGAGATGGCGAAGCTTTACGGCATCACAGGCGTTCCTGAGACTTTTATCATAGACAAAAACGGCATTGTCAGAGAGAAAATAGTGGGTCCGATGGTTTGGGACAGCGCCGAAAGTGTAAAAATGATCGAGAAGTATCTGTAAGACAGAAAAGTGAAATGTACAATGAACTTAAAGACATCGCCGTTTCCGCGGGCCTGACCGCGTTCGGTGTCGGCCATATTGAAGATTTGAGACCCCATTTCGACGCCCTTCCGATGGACCAAACGGAAAAATTATCCTGCGGTATTTCCATCGGAGCAAGGGTTTCCGCTTCAGTGCTTAAAAGCTGCATCACCGGCCCTACCCGCCATTATCTTCATCATTATAAAATGCTCAACCTTCTGCTCGACCAGACCGCGCTTAAGATATCACTCGCCCTTCAGGATAAAGGCTATAACGCGCTCCCTGTTCCCGCAAGCCAGATCGTAGACTGGGAAAAACAGACAGCCCATCTTTCACACAAGATGGTCGCCCTCCGCGCCGGCATCGGCTGGATAGGGAGAAACAACCTGCTCGTCCACCCTGCCGCCGGCTCCGGGATAAGGATTGCAACCGTGCTCACCGATATGCCGCTGCAAACGGACAAGCCCCTTGAAAAGGACTGCGGCAGTTGCAGAAAGTGTATGGAAATTTGCCCTGTATCGGCAATCAAAGAGTCGTACAAAGAATGGGACAAGGCAGCCTGTCTTGAGAAACTGAAATACTTTGCCAGGGCACATAATGTAGGCCAGTACATCTGCGGCCTCTGCGTCAAAGCCTGTCAGCCGTTGTAACTGACGTTATCTCCTGTAGTGAAGCTCGCACCTGATCGGGGAATCCCCTGCCAGTCTCCTGGCTTCTTCTTCAACAGCCTTATGCTCCTTCGGATTGTGCACAACGCCGCGCAGGACGATGCCGCTTTCATCGCAAGAGACATCAAGTGTCGGTATAAATAATTTATGATTTGTCAGCAACCCTGCCTTGACTCTCGCGGCCCCGGCGCGCATCCTGAGTGGTTCGGCGTCAGAAACAAGCTGTTCTTTTTCCAGGAGATTGTCCCTTATTATTTTTATTATCTCCTCTTCCTGCCGCCTGTGTGTATCGAACACGATATCGTATTCATCCGGATCGTCCCATTGCCTGCCATAAACTGAACGGATAAAGCATGCCCTTTCATTATCAGTCTTCTCCATCAGCCATTTAGCGGTCTTTTGATCAACGGATTCACGCATCATGATACTCTCAATCCTTTTTTCAACAGGGGCGACGATGCGGACTCTCCAGGCGGACAAAATGCCTTTAAGCAGAAAATTTCCCCCCCTCCCCATAATCACCACCTTCCCTCCGAGCGCATGATTAAGAATGCAGCTTTGAATCAACGCGGAAAAACCCCTGAAAGACCAGTCGTATTTTTCCCAAACGGTTGGGCAATGCTCATCAAGTTCTTTCCCCCATTTTTCCCACTCGCTGCCCGCAGCTCTTAAGTCGGAAAGTATCCTCTCCTTGTCCACATATTCATAATTCAGCAGGGCCGCTACCGCGTGCCCGATTTCCCTCCCGCCGCTGCCGAATTCCCTTGAAATAGTCAGTATAGCCATATAAATTCTCCCGTAATTCTATGTGTAAATTCAACGATCATGAATTGTTATTGTGAACACGGCTAACCATATTTTCAAGCTGTTAGCTATTAGCTGATAGCTGTCAGCTTTCTTCATGAACATGCTCCTTTTTCTCTTCCCTTGAGATTTTCCATTTCATCCATAGCTTCCCGGCCGCGATAACCCCGATCGCAAATATAATCTCTACGGAATATTGCAGCGCTTTACCAGGACCGAACATACTCACGACGACAGGGTCCGTAATTATCATCTCTCCTCCGACTTTCCCGAGCACCGCAGCGCCGATGTAAATGATTATGGGGTACTTATCCATCAGCATGGAAAGCAGGTTGCTTGTAAAGACAACCATGGGAATGCTTAACCCCAGGCCGAAAAGCAGGAGAAACAGGTTGCCGTGAGAGGCGCCGCCGACCGCGAGCATATTGTCAACAGCCATTGTTATGTCCGCGATGACTATAATCTTGACCGCCTGCGCAATGGTAGCCGCTTCTTTTCCGGTATTATCCTCAGGCACGCCCTCCATGAAGAGCTTCACCGCTATCCATGTGATCAATATGCCGCCGACTAATTTTATAAAGCTTATCTGAAGGAGCTGCGCCACGAAAAAAGTCGCTATGACCCTCAGTAAAACAGCGGCGCCGGCCCCATATAATATTCCCTTTTTCCTCTGCCCTGACGGCAGCGACCTCACCGCCATCGCGATAACAACAGCATTATCTCCGGCGAGTATCAGGTCTATTATAACGATGCTTGCAAGACTTGACAGAAAATTAAGGTCAAATGTTATTTTGCCGAGAACGCCTAAGTCCATGTTTATATCGACTTTCTTTCAAAATATTTTGCATAACAATATTACCTGTTATTGCATGGTAATAACAACGTTATCCTGTTTGTTATAATTACACCTGTATGAATATTATGCTCCCGGGTCCCCATCCGGTGAAATTGTTCGTCGGGATGCTTTCACAGGATGTCTCTCTTATAGAACATCTTGCTGAAACGCTTAAAAGTTTTTACGGCCCTTCGGACATGGAAAGTCCTGTCCTACCATGGGAACATACAAAATATTATTCAAAGGAAATGGGAGCGGGACTGAAGAGGAAGTTTGTCTTTTTCAGGGACCTGATAAATCCGGGAGCCGTTTCAGAGATGAAACTCAAAACAATCGAACTTGAAAAACAATTCCTTAATGAAAAGGGCGGAAGAAGGATAAACCTGGACCCCGGCTATATTGATTCAGCAAAAATCGTTCTTGTCTCAACCAAGGATTTTTCCCACAGAATTTATCTGAATAACGGCATTTACGGGGAAGTTACCCTTGTTTATTCAGGCAAGAATTATCAAATACTGCCGTATACCTATCCCGACTTCAGGACCGAAGAGTATTTTGAAATTTTCAGGAAAGCACGGGAGATTTATAAGGGGCAGGGGCAGGTTTAAAACCCGACCCTACGTCAGTAACAAAAACAGGAAGTTATCAATCTCATCAATCAATTCCTTGAACATGCCTCCATGGCTTTTTGCGTCTCCAAACAATTCCGTCCTGATTTTCCGAATCTCGGGATCATCACATCGTTCGTAGGTTATATGCCCTTTCTGCATGGCCTGGCGTTCTAATATCAAAAGCCTTTTCGCTTTCACGATAAAAGGAATTAACAATTCTTCAACTTTCCTGAGCTTGTTGCCTGTGTTCTGTGTTCTGTGTTCTGTGTTCTGTGTTTCGAGTATTTCCGTAATTTCTCTTATCATAATATACAGTGTGCAATACTCAAGCCCCCTCACACCCCGTCTCCATTGCATGAGCATGGAATTTCGCCTGAACCAGAGAAAGTTCCGCTCACCAAAGGAGATGAGGCCGGCTGCCGCGGTTTCGAGTTCAGAGAGTTCAGAGGTTAGAGTTTGGAGTTTGGAATTTACAATTTCGGATTTCGGATTTCGGATTTCGGATTTTAAAACTTCTGACTTCCGACTTCCGACTTCCGACTTCAAAAGATATTTCCATAAATTTCTCAAAACCTGCGGCCCGTTAATATCATCAGGCGTATCAAAATGGACAAGCGACAGAATGACCTTCCCTCTGCCGTAACATCCTTCGACTACCGCCGGTTCATCTCTCAACCTTTTCGGATCGAGGTTTATGCCATAGACCTTTTCAAGCTCTTCCCAGTTGCCGTTGGCTTCAATATCTCCGGTATTTAAATCAGAGCTGAATGAATCAGGAAGCGCTTTGCCATAGGTTGCAAGGACCTTTATGCCGCTCTCATCAATTAAGAACTGCGAGGGCCACCAGGCGTGGAAAATCAGTGACGAGTGACAAGTGACAAGTGATAAGTCTTTTGAATTTTGAATCTTGAATTGTGAATTTTCCTTATCTTGCCCCTTGCCCCTTGCCCCTTGCCCCTGTGTTAACCACATCGGGTGTTCATTCACATTAAGACATATCCTTCCGCTGAAGCTCGGCACCCTTTCTTTTGTAGGTTTTCGCTTAAGATCCAGAAGGCCGATACCGTCAAGCGTCGCAAGCCCGGCGCCGCCGCAAAAGCCGAGATAACTGCCGCCGGTTTTTACAAACTCCCTTATCGCTTCCGCTCCTTTATCACCCAGCGCTTTTTTTTTGTTCGACGCCCACCCGCCCGGGACAAAGAGCATGCTGTAATTTTTCAGGGTCCCTGATTGAATATCTTCTGAACGGACCAGATCAAAGGGCAGGTTCATATTTCGTAATGCTTTGTATGCCATGACCCCCCAGAGGGTCGATTCGTCCCAAAGAAAGGCTACGCTTTTCTCAATTTCGGATTTCGGATTTCGGATTTCGGATTTTAAAAATTCAGATCTTGAATTTTTTTTCATATCCCCTCGGCGTTATCATCCTGTTATTCCATACAACCGTTTGTGAATTGCCGATTATCACGGTTGTCTGCATATCTATGCAGTGAGCAAGCATATTTTTGAGATCTGTAATGATTATCTCTTCGTTCTCCCTCATCGCGCCCTTGACTATTCCGACAGGCGTTTGAGGGCTTCTCTCTTTCAAGATTATTTTCTGGGCCTTATGAATGTGTTCAGGTCTCCCCTTGCTTTTAGGATTATACAGGGCAATGACAAAGTCTGCCTTTGCCGCGGCCTTCAGCCTTTTCTCGATAACGTTCCAGGGAGTGAGCCTGTCTGAAAGACTTATGGACGCAAAGTCATGCATAAGCGGAGCGCCGAGGCGCGCAGCACAGGCGTTAAGCGCGGATATGCCGGGGATGACTTCGACAGAAAGTGGCAAGTGACAAGTGGCAAGTGACAAGTTTTTTGAATTTTGTCCCGACTTATTCGGGATGAATTTTGAATTTTCCTTTTCTTGCCCCTTGCCCCTTGCCCCTTGCCCCTTCAGCAGTTCAAACACCAATCCCGCCATCGCATATATACCCGGATCACCACCGCTGATAATGGAGACTGTTTTGCCGGACAGCGCAAGTTCAACCGCTTTCCCGCACCTGTCAACTTCCTGCGTCATGCCGGTTGAAACGATCTCCTTGTCCTTAATCAGGTCTTCTATTAAATCAAGGTATGTCCCATATCCAACGATAACGTCCGATTCCCTGATAGCTTCCTGCGCGCGCGGCGTGATGTGTTTAATGCCTCCCGGTCCCGTCCCGACTATATAGAGTTTAGAGTTATGAGTTATGAGGTTAGAGGCTTTATGATACTTAACTCTTAACTCTTGACTCTTAACTCTTTCTGCCACTGCCACCGTTACATTCCCTCTTTTTTGTTTTTTCACAATCAATGTATCAGCTCCTGCAGCAAGCAAAGCCGCAGGCTCAGCAACTGCATAAGCGCCTGTTGCCTTGAACGCGGCATTAGAAAGGCTGATTGCTGATTGCCGACGGCTGAATGCTGAATTAAGTTCATCAGGAGTAAATATACTAATCCCAAGATCGTATTTTTTAGCAAAGGCGATTAACCCGGGTTCATTCCCCTTTTTGTCAATAGTTGCGATGGAATGAATGGAAGCGAAAGCAAGGTTGTGTTCGCCCAGGGTCTTTTTAACTGCATCCTCAATCTCATCTGCTGAGGTCCTGCTGTTACATCCGATGCCGATGACAAGATTTACAGGACGCAGATAGAGTTTTGAGTTTTGAGTTTTGAGTTTTGAATCTTTATTGGCAATAACCATATCTGCCGGTTTCGGATTATTGACCTGTAAAAATTCTTTGGGCAGGGTCAATTCATGAATTGCCCCTGCATCTGCATATACTTTCAAAACACCTTTATTGATAAGTTTTGTGGCAATCTTCGGAATGAGCTTCCAATTCTCAATAACAAGGTTGTTCTCTCTTGCCCACAAATCAATTGATGGTAAATTGTTTATATCCGACGCCGTGGTAATCACTGCATCTCCTTTCAGAAAACCTGCAATGTCTTTCGCAATCTTGTTTGCCCCGCCGAGATGACCGCTCAGAAGGCTGACGGCATATCGGCCTTTTTCATCAACTACGACGACAGCCGGATCGTTTTTTTTGTCTTTTATCAGGTTTGCTATCGTCCTTACTATAATACCTGCAGCCATGATGAAGATGAGACTTTTGCATTTGTTCCATTGTAGGGGCAATTCATGAATTACCCCTGCGGATGTAAATTTTACAATCCGCGCATCGGGATAAATCTTCGATATTCTTTGCGCAAGCCTGAAGCCGTTATCCGTTATATAATAAATTGCTGTTTTTTTCTTCTTGCCCCTTGCCCCTTGCCTCTTGCCCCTATTTTCTAAACCCATGCCTGAATTCCTTGTGATAAAGTCTTGATTCTTTTCCAAGCGCCGCTTCCGATGCCCTAAGAGCTTCCCCGACATAAATCAATGCGGTCTTTCGAATATCGGCTGTCTTAACTTTTTCCTCAATGTCTCTCAACGTCCCTCTCACGATTTTCTGCCCAGGCCATGAAACCTTCTCAATCACTGCAACAGGTGTATCCTCAGGATAGCCTTTCAGCAGCTCATCCCTCACTTTCGCAATCATCCCGACGCTCAGGAAAATCACCAATGACGCGCCATGTTTTGCAAGCTCCCCAAGACATTCTTTCTCCGGCACAGGAGTCCTGCCTTCCATACGTGTAAAAATAACCGTCTGGCTTATCTCGGGAATTGTAAGTTCCTGGCCTAACAGCGCGGCCCCTGCAGTCGCGGAGGACACCCCTGGAATTACCTCATATCTGATATTAAGTTCACGAAGTCTCTCTATCTGCTCGGATATGGCGCTGTAGAAGGCCGGGTCGCCTGTATGAAGACGGGCGACCTTTTTCCCGTTTTCAACAGATACCTTGACGATATTAATTACCTCATCAAGCGTCATCCCCGCTGAATCGTAAACCGCCGCTTTAATGCCGTCAAGCAACCGGGGGTTCACAAGACTCCCGGCGTAAATAACCACATCGGCTTCATCAAGAAGCCTTCTGCCTTTGAGGGTGATCAATTCGGGATCCCCGGGGCCGGCGCCGATGAAACAGACCATAGCCTGCTCAGACATTTTGCAGCCTTTCTGAAACATACCGGTTTATCACCTCTAACGCTTTAAGTATTTCTTCTGTCCGGGGCAGTTTGTCCGCAATCTTGCTGATGTAATCTTTTTCATGCAGCAGCCTGATTGACTCTCTGAAATGCATGTCAAAAAGCCAGGACAGCTTCATAAGCCTGAAATCGTTTTCCGTCCGGATATCCGAGTAGCTCGCAACTTTGCGGTTCATAATACATGAAAGCATGACCCCGGAATATCCCGGACTGTCCGGCACTCCAAAGGCAGTAGCGGACGCCCTGTCTTTTGCCGGGCTTTCGTAGTATTCGATGAAAACACGATAGATATCAACCTTGTCAGCATCCCTGATCAGCTTCAGGAACAGGAGGACATCATCAGGAACATTCGGGATTGCAAAGGCGTTATGAAACTTCACGGCTTCAATTATTAATTGCCGCTCATTTTCAGGAAGGTCGCGTAAAACATTTTTCTCTGCCAGGATTTTTGAGCCCAGGAGACCGTGATTTACAGAATCCGCGTCTCTGAAGGTTTTATATTCGGCGTATTGAGAAAAGCGGCCTACATCGTGAAACAGCGCCACTGTCTCGGCAACTTTTATCTGATTGTCGCTAAGAGTTGAAGCCTTCGCTATCCTGACGATGTTCCCGCATACGTTGTGAGTATGCACAACTTTGAGTATTATGTTCTTCCGGTCCTCTTCATTCATCGAATAGAACAGCCTTGTATAATCAGCAAACCATTTTTTCAGATAAATCAGATCGGCCTCTGTCATTTTTTTACAATCACCATTGAAAAGTAGTTTAAATCTTCAGGTCCTGCGTCTCTGATATTATGAAATACCTTTTCATCATCCATGCCGGCACGGGAGATGTACGCTGCCCTGTCGAGCAAGTCCATCTCATCGAGCAACTTCACAACCTCATCAAATACTTTATGCACCTTCATAAGCACAACCGTATCAAATGTCTCTAACGCCGATCTGAGGTCGCCCATATAATTTGCCGGCAGTATGGCAATCTTCTCATCTGCAAGCCCGAGGGATATTTTCGCGCTTGCAGCGGATGAGGTGATGGATGAAACGCCCGGTAAAATTTCTGTATTCAAACCCGGATGAAGGGTATTAAGCTTATCATACAAATAATAAAACGTGCTGTAGATTGCAGGGTCCCCGAGAGTGAGAAAGGCAACGTCGCTTCCTTTTCTGAGCCTGTTCAGGATGGTTTCTGCTATTTCATTCCATTTATTGTTCAGCTCGTCTTTTTCTTCTGCCCCCTGTCTTTCTTGCCACTTGCCACTTGCCCCTTGCCCCTGTTTTTTTGTTTTTCTCATCGGAAAATGCGCCTCAATAATCTCCTTGCCGTCGAGAGGAACCGCTCTCTCAACAATCGACAGGGCAAGGCTGCTGCCTTCTTCCCTTCCTTTGGGGACGCAAATCACCGGAGACTCCTTAATAATCCTTACGGCCTTGAGCGTCAAAAGCTCAGGGTCTCCCGGGCCGACGCCTATGACGTATAATTTACCCATTTGCCTCTTACCCCTGTTATTACAAACACCGGGTTCAGCGCGCTCATGTGTCGTTTATTGCCGACCGTCTTCGAGCGTGAAACCGATACCTCGCTTATTTCGATTATGAAACTGTTCTTTTCAAGACTCCGGACTGCCTCATTCAGTGTTTCAATTGTGGTTGCGTTTATAACAACAATGCCTGAACCCATCTTTCCGGAAATCAGGTCCACAATCGCATCCATCCTCCCTCCGCTGCCGCCGATAAAGACCCTGTCCGGAGACGGCAAGGCCTTCAATGCCTCCGGCGCCTCTCCTTTTACAACCTCGATATTTGTGATATTGAATCGGTTTATGTTTACAGCAATGTTATTAATCTGTTCTTCATCTTTTTCAACCGTAAAGACCTTAATGCCGTGAGAAAGCCGCGCGGCCTCAACAGATACGGAACCGGAACCGGCTCCGATGTCCCAAAACACGCCTTTTTGCGGCAGCCTCAATTTATGTATCGTAACCGCCCGCACTTCGTCTTTGGTTATCAATCCTTTTGTGTGCTGGATCTCGTCTTCTTTGAGACCGAAGGCGTGTAGGGGCAATTCATGAATTGCCCCTACGGCGCTGTTGCACTGTTGCGCTGTTGTATCCTTTATTATCACCACATTCGGGTCTGCAAACGACATCCCGGCAATTTCCTCCGGCGCTCCCTCCGTAATTTTTTCATCAGGGTAACCGAGCTTCTCGCAAACATACATGACGATTGACAATTGATGATTGACGATCGACGATTTAATAACTCCTGCAATCTTGGCCGGGTTATTCACTTTATCAGTCAAAATTGCAATCTTGTCATGTTCGGCGAGCAACGATGGGATATCATCCAATTCATGCTCAAGCTTTCTCCTTTTTGCCGGGTCAGGGCCTCCGTGAAGGCTTATGAGGAGGGCATTTTGTGATGACTCCCTTATCCTTGAAAACGCTACCTGTAAGCTTGACAGGTCGGGATAAATTTCAACCGCGTCCCTGCCGAGTCTTTCTATGACCAGCCGACCAATGCCGAAAAACATCGGGTCGCCTGCACCCAGAAGGGCTATCTTCTTTTCTCTGTAATTGTCCCTGATATAATCCAGCATTTCATAAACGCTTTTGTGCACAATTACCTTATCCTTTACCGCAGCATACTCACTATAGTCCCTGAACACATCAAGAAGTCTGTTATTGGCGAGGACTACATCCGACGCAAACAGGGCGTCCGCTGCCTTCCTTTCAAGGGGCCTGAAGCCGATTCCTATAACATGGACCTTATTCACTGCTTGCAATTATCTCTCCTTCGTACGATACAAGATGAGTTGAAACCGGAAGTCCTTCCGTTATCACTTCGGCATATTTCCTTGCTGCATTACAAACACCTGTAAAGGGGTTGGGGGTTAGAGATCGGGGCCTGGAATTAATTAAATCAAATATCTCCCGTGCTGTATTAAACTCATAACTCATAACTCTTAACTCCAAATTCAGATTTTGTAAAAATTCTACCGCCTTCTTAATATCAATCGCCCCGAACCTTACATGTGTTTGAGGCGTCGCCATTGCAATTTTAACCATTTTTGCCCACTGGGCGCAAAGATGTATCTTTTTAAAACCGTGTTTCTTTGCCTCGCGCAACGAGAATTCAAGGTAATCACCCATCAGCACATAACACTCTTCGGAAAGATTATATTTCTTCAAATGCGCCTTTTCTGATGACCTTCCGGCGGAAATGACAATCTCCCGATGCCCCATTGCCTTTGCAACGTCCATTGATGAAGAAATTGTTGCAGTCCACGCCTCAGTTGATATTGGTTTTACAATTCCTGTTGTGCCGAGTATCGAGATGCCCCCGGTTATGCCGAGCCTGCTGTTCAGTGTCTTCTTCGCCAATTCTTCGCCCATAGGAACGGAAATGGTTATTTCCAGGGGGCAGCGTGTAGGGTGTAGGGTGTAGGGTGTAGGGTCTTGTAACTTGTAACTGTCTTCAATCGCTTCCCTCACCGCTTCTTTTATCATTTGCCTTGGAACCGGATTTATCGCGGCCTCTCCGACGGGCACAGGGAGTCCGGGTTTGGTGACAATACCAACGCCTTTTCCACCTTTGATAATAAGTGATATATTCTCAAACTGTTCACTTCTTATTTCTGACTTCTGACTTCTGACTTCTACTGTTGCTGCTATCTCCGCTCCGTTCGTCACATCCGGGTCGTCGCCGGCGTCTTTAATAACGGATGCGGTCGCGACGGCAGTTGATCCTTCGATTCTGAATGCTGAATCCTGAATCTTGAATTTATGTCTGCTTCCGTCAGGGAAGGGGATCTCGACTTCAGTGACAAGTGACAAGTGACGAGTGATGAGTAGAGTCGCCGCTTTTGCCGCCGCCGCCGCGCACGCCCCTGTAGTAAATCCCGATCTGAGTTTGCCCCTTGCCCCTTGCCCCTTGCCCCCTTTCATTTTAATACTGATACTCCATCACCATCTGGTCCATAGAATCCTTACGCAGGAGGTATTTCACCTTGTCCTCCGCTATCATCTTAAACGCCTGCCTGATTATCTCTTTATAGAATTCGCAGAACTCTGCTTTTTTATACATATTCCCTCTTGCGTACATCTCAGCGGGACAAGGCGAGCCGCATATATGTCTGAAATCACAAGTGTCGCACTCATCAATCTTTTCGACCATCCTCTCCCGGATCTGTTTAAACGGTTTTGAATTCATTGCCTTATCAATCGAAGTCCTGAAGATATTGCCGCCTGAGAACTCCTTGAAGCCGATGAACTCTCCGCACGGCACCATCTCCCCGTCCGCTGTGACAGTGAGGAAGGTCCTGCCGCCTCCGCATGGCGAGATGTCGCACATCATGCGCCGTGCCGTAGGTGAAATAATCGCCAGAATCACATTGGTGAAATTTCCGATTACTATCTGGCGTCCTGTTTTTTGCGTCAGCTCCATCGCGGTTTCAACCGCCTTCATCAGGTTCTTTGCATAGACCATGTCGTCCGGCTTCAGCCCCCATGAGCGCTTCTGTGTAAGCCTCACAGGGTTTAAAAGCACGCAGGGGACTTTTTTCCTATGGAGGAATTTTACAAGTTCGGAAAGCTTATTCACGTTATATTTTGAGACTGTCGCGATTACGTTCAATCCCTCATAACCTTTAAACCAGTCCAGCGCCTGCACAGCTTTTTTAAAATTACCCCCTCCGGTTACTGAAACGCGCGAACGGTTGTTGACGGCAGCGGTTGCAGCGTCAAGAGATATGCCGACGCCTACGCGGTATTGCTTCATGAACGTCACGTCCTTCTTTTCAAGCAAGAGCGAATTGGTCTGAATGCCGAAGAGCATTTTCCCGTGATACTCCCTGATGGCCTGAAAAAGGATGTCTTTGACAAGCAGCGGCTCTGCCGCGTGAAAAACAATGACCGGCTTTTTCTTTGCGCCTTTAAAATGGTCCGCGATTTTTGACAGGGCAGCGTCGAGCTGCTCCCATGTCATCTGCTTGCCGTGCTTTCTTATCTTTGAAGGTATATAACAGTAAGGGCAGTTGGCGTTGCACCTGTCCGTAGGGTCGATATACACACAGTTCAGAGGCTCGTTGAACCTGAAGTTGCGCATCTCAGTATCAAGGTGTTCGTGCTCTTTTTTGTAGAGGCTGATTAAATCATCGGGGAGCATGAATTCCCCGTTGCTTCGTGGAAGCAGGCTCCAGAAGATGTTCTCAGGATCCAGCGCCAGTTTCCATTCTGCGTCAATATTTGAAAACGAAATCCCGCGTGTGTTGCTCATGTTGTGTTTTCTCCTTTTTAATTGAAATGGGTTCAGCAGATCAAACCGTCCAAAACGTTCAAGCGGATTAAACTGCTTGAGCGGCTTGAACGGTTCAAGCGGCGGATGCCGCCTGAACCATTCTCCTACAATGGCATCTTCTTCTTCGGCACGTCGCCGTACATCACGAAGTGCGTAAGCCCGTTGGCTGTCTTGGCGCATTTCATGTGAAATGAAATGGCGGCTTTTGTCTTTTTCTCAGCCTTATTTGCCTTGTTCAATATTTTTCACCTCCTTTCTCATTTTAGTAGGGGCAATTCATGAATTGCCCCTACAGTCTGTGTTCTGTGCTCTGTGTTCTTTGTTCTCTATTATTTTTAAAATCTCCCTCCGCGCCTCACCGATGGTGAGGGGAATGCGGTCAAAATCCATTTTGTCCTCATGCTTTAATTTATAAAGCAGCTCAGCAATATGCGGCAGCCTGAGCTTGATATTCGCCATGTCTTCCGGCGCGTCAAAAACCTCTTCCGGCGTGCCGCCTCTGGTAATTCTTCCCTTGCTCAGGATATAAAGACTGTCAAGGAATACCGGCACAAGGTCCACGCTGTGAGTCGCCATTATAACAGTCACTCCGCTTTCCCTGTTCAATTTCCGAAGCAGCTTCATCATCCTGTATTCACCCATCGGATCAAGCCCGGCAGTGGGCTCATCAAGCAGGAGCGTTTCATGCCCCATTGCCAAAAGCCCGGCAATGCACGCGCGCTTTCTCTGACCAAAGCTCAGGTTATGGACGGATTTTTTTTCAAGCCCTGTAAGCTCTACTTCATCCAGGGCAGACATGACCCTCTGTTTTACTTCATTGGAATTAAATCCCATGTTCATCGGGCCGAAGGCCACGTCCTCAAAGAGCGTAGGAGCAAAGAGTTGGTCATCCGGGTTCTGGAACACAAGCCCGACCTTTTTGTATATCTCCTTTGGCGACAGTGTGCTGATATCAATTCCGCTTAAGCGGATACTGCCTTCAATCCCCTTGAGCAGCTTGTCCATGGCCCGAAGCAGGGTTGTCTTGCCCGAACCATTGGCCCCCAACAGTCCGACAAACGCTCCCTTTCTCACCTCAAGGTTTATGCCAGATAGCGCATGCGTTCCATCCGGATATTTGTATGAAACGTTCTTAACTGAAAAAGCAGAGGCACACGCTATGTCCTGACTGCTGACTCCTGACTCCTGACTGCTTTTCATATCATCCATACCGCACCCCCCGCAAGCACTACTATGAAGGCAGCGGCAAGCTCTGCGGCCTTTAAAGGCTGACTCTTTAACAGTGGGATATCACCTGTGTAGCCCCTCTGGGTCATTGCATCCGCTGTCTTCTGGCTCTGCTCAAAGCCGCGCAAGACCAGTGAGCCTGTCAATACTCCAAATGAGTTCAGACTCTTTCTGAGCCCGGCATATCCAAGCCGGTTCTTCTGAGCGCTGTAGATAGTTTCAGCGTCCTCGAGAAAAACAAATAAATACCTGTAGGCAAACATCATGATCTCAATGAAAGGCCGGGGCACGCGCAGCCATGAGAGCGCTGCAACAAACTCGATAAACGGCGTTGCAAACCCAAGCGCGATTACAAGAGAGACTCCGCCAATGATTCTCGATGCAATCCTGATACCCTCCATAAGACCGTCCCAGTGACCCGTTAACATGAGAAATGGGAAGTGGGAAGTGGGAAGTGATATGACAAACAGCGTATCTTGCCCGGTGAAAAGACACTTCAATACTAAAACAACGACTGCCAGAAGCAAAGGCTGCGCCATCCTTAAGAGCAACGCGCGCATCGGCACGCCCATCCTCACGCAAAGCGTAAAAGAACAGACCGCAACAAGCATTGGGAAAAATATTCCCTTGTAGCTGAGCGCCATAAGCAGAAGGGCCAGCGTCACAAGCAGCTTGACCCTTGCGTCTATGCCTGAAAGAAAATGCCTCTTACTGAAATGTTCGGAAAAACATTTACACGTTTCCACTGACTTTCCCCTTTCCATGCTCTGCTGTCTTTGTTCTGCCTTCTGTCAGCATCCTCCAGTAATAACCGGCAGCAAACCCGCCTATGACGCCGCCAATCAGAAACATAAACAAAAGCAGGTCTCCCTGGTCCGTATTTATCAAAGGCTCCTTTGCCTCCCTGCCGTGGTCCTTTGCGTACTTCTCCACAACAGACTCATCCACACCGCTCCATTCCGCTGCAAAGGCAGAAGTGGGAAGTGAGAAGTGGGAAGTGAGAAGTAAGGCGACAGTGAACAGTGAACAGTAAACAGTGAACAGTAAACGACTCAACCGGTTTTTTGTCTTTTTAACTCTTAACTCTGAACTCTTAACTCTCAACTTCATAATGCCGCCTCCTCTGCTTTTATCACGCCGAATTTTACCAGGAGATCCGCCCGTCTTTTAAAGAGCAGTTTGACCATGCCCGCAGTCATTGCGCCCTCGACTATGCCAAGCGGCAACTGCGTGGGTATAAACGCAATGAGTATCTTTGTAAACAGAGGCCAAAAAGGTTCATCTCCCCTGATGCCTGCAGCAAGCTCAACAGATGTTGTGAAATAGATCGCCCAGTCGGAAATAAGGCCTGCAAAAAATGCCGAGAGCGCGAGGCTGACATTGAATTTCCTTATGAGCTTGAATACCGCGATGCCTGAAAAGGCGCCCATTATCCCCATTGATACAACATCCGCTCCCCATGTCGTGAGCCCTCCGTGTGCAAAAAATAGCGCCTGAATGAGAAGCGCCACACCGGTAATCAAAACAGTTATAGAGGGGCCGAGGAGTATTGCCGGAATAGCCGTGCCGCCCGGATGAGAGCATGTGCCGGCAGTAGGCACAGGAATCGGCATAAGTGATACAACAAAAACAATCGCAGCCATTAAACCGACGAGCGGCTTGATTGACAAATCCTGCGCTGAAAGGATTTTGAGTTTCCTCATCCCTAACGCAACAAAAGGAATTGCAACTGCAAACCACAGCGCCGCCCAGTTAAGCGGCAGAATGCCCTCGGAGATGTGCATGGCGCAGGCTTCGCCCGCAGTAAGCAGTAAGCAGTAAGCAGTAAGCAGAAAAATAAATATTCCATAATTTTTAAGTTTCATTTAAAACCCCCTCGCAAGTCCTGCAAGAACTGTATAGTCTGTTTCAGATTTATTAATTCCGGCTTTGACGCCAAAATCCACATCAAGTCCTTCTGATACAGAATAAATTAATCCTCCCAGGATAAAAGCAGGATGTGTATATGATCCCTTGTCGGCATTCCTCTCCATACCGGTGTTTGCAACGAGCCGGAGGCTTTTTGCAACCTCTGCTTCGGCCGCAAGTGATACATGCCATATGTCTTTTCTATTGGCTTCTTTGTTTTCTTTTAGTTTGTATTCATTACGTGTATATCCTAAGTTGAGATGAAAGGCCCATGGCTCAATCTCTCTTGTAGTTATTAAAGCAACCCCGTATGATGTTCTGCCATTTCCAAGCCCTTTCTCTTCATCGCCTGCAGGCAACGTAATCCCCGGCTTTACAGCAAGGCTCAAACCGTCTCCCTCAAAAAATCTCCATTTCACTTCCAGAGACATGTCAGAAATTCCATCTTCATCTGATATTATCTCTCCGTCTTCTTTAACCCTGCTCCATTGATAAGGCAAGCCAATGACAACATCCGTGTTGTCTGTGATTCCATAAGACAGTATTGCCGCCAGCTCGCCGCCGGTCTCTTTGACAATTATACCGGCTTCTGTTTCTTTATCATGTGTGAATTCACTATTCATCTCAATCGAAAATTTTCCTCTACCCTGTGACCCTGTGTCATCAGTTATAAGCGGATGCGCACCGAATGCCGCTCCATACCATAATACGATTACAATCATTGTAAAAACTTTCTTAATCATTTTTTCTCCTTCCGTCGAGGTTTTAGGAATAAACGGTCTTCCGGCTCAGGGCTGCCTACTTACCCGTCTTCCCATGTCGAAGATTCGGCACAGTGACTTCTATTGGGTTTTCGTTCCCTTTACGGCTGCGGGACAGCAGGGGATTCTCACCCCTTTCCTCGTTTTTATTCCCTTTTTCTTAAATTTCGTTTACTTCTCACTTCCTACTTCTGACTTCTTACTTCTGATCATCACCTCCCTCCCTCATCCGCAATTTTTAAAAGCGCATTTACAATCGCCACGGCGACCGGTGTGCCGCCTTTTCTGCTGAGGTTTGTTATAAACGGGAACGTCTGTTCCGCAAGCAGCGCCTTTGATTCCAACGCTTTTACAAAGCCGACAGGAACGCCGACGACAAGTTTAGAGTCAAGAGTTAAGAGTTCAGAGTTAAGAAAGAGATCTATCACCTTCAATAAAGCAGTTGGGGCATTGCCGATAGCTATGATGCCGATATTGTTGTTCTCTCTTAACACTCGCTCTATCCCCATCTCGGCTCTTGTTTTGACTCTTGACTCCTGACTCTTGACTCTTGACTCCTGAATCCCGCAGACCACCTTCCCGCCCCATTTTTCAAGCAGCTTTTTGTTTATCCCGGCTTTGACCATTTCAATGTCGGTGAGAATGTCTTTGCCGGCCTTTATCGCGGCGAGTCCGGTCTCTATCGCGTCGGGATGAAATACGAGACTGGTTTTAAATTCAAAGTCAGCGGTTGAATGTATTACGCGTTTTATAATCGGCAGCCTTTCCTCCGGGACATCGCTCAAGTCCAGCTCTTCGGAGATTATCTCAAAGCTCCGCTTCTCGATCTCCGCAGGCTTCAGGCCGGATGCCGAATGGATCCTTTCAAGCACCACCTGCGTCATCTTGCTGTGGATGCCGAGGGGTTCTGTATAGATGAACTCCACATGCGGAAACATCCCTTCCGCTTCTTTTACGATAGCCGGAATGTCCGTAGTTACATGCATGCCGCTGCTCAAAAAATACGGATGGATGACGATCTTTTTTGCGCCGTCATTTGCACAGTTTTTGATAGCCTCCATTATGTCAGGCTGGGCAAATTGCAGGTAAGCGGCGCGAACGCAGGAGTTGGTGCAGCCGGGATGTATTGTGTTATGCAGCAACATCGCCACATTTTCAAGATTGTTTGCGTCTTTCCTGGGACTGCCGTGTCCCGCGATAAGAATTATTTCCATAATGCTCCCATACAAAATTTTATAAAGTTTTCTGCTATTGAATGGTTACTTCCAAAGTGGATATGAATATAACCGGCAAGTGTGTTTCTCACCTGATAGCCCTCGTCCGGCAGGCTCTTCCCGGAACCGTCTTTAAGAGAGTAAATTAGTGCGGAAGCGCGTAAGCTCGTAAGTTCGGAAGTTACTTTCGCGCTTCCCCGCTTCCGCGCTTCCCCGCTATTTACAATCTCCGAATAATGAAATTCATGACCCCGCAATGACGCTCCTTTTTCACCAAGGATGGAGTCATGTTTCAATGTCACTTCTCTGTAACCGAGTTTTGCCCTTCCTTTTGTCATCTTTGTTTTTAACGGAAATAGCCCGACCATTGAGTAAAAAACATTGTTAAAATCGTAGATGCCTTCTGTAAGATACATGAATCCTCCGCATTCGGCATACACAGGCATATCGTTCAGCGCAAATTCCCTGACCGATTCAATCATGGATTTATTGGCGGATAACTGTCCGGCATAAAGCTCCGGATAACCACCGCCGAAATAAAGCGCGTCAACATTGTCAGGTATTTTACTGTCGGATAACGGGCTGAATATAACAATTTCCGCGCCTGTATTTTTAAGCAGATCAAGATTGTCCTCATAGTAGAAGCAGAAGGCATTGTCGTAAGCGACGGCGATCTTAAGCGTGGAAGCGTGGAAGCTCGGAAGTTCGGAAGGTGGAAAGTCAGGAAGCGACCTCTGTTCTTTAGTACTTCTTCGCTTCCCCGCTTCCCCGCTTCCCCGCTTTCGCACTATCTCATCCACATCAACATACTTCAAAACCACATCCGCCAGTTTATTTATCGCTTCTTCACTGATGGGATTCTCTTCCGCTGTTGTCAATCCAAGATGCCTGTGAGGAATTTCAAAATCCGGGTCCCTCGGAAGATAACCAAGCACAGGTACATCCTGCACACTGTCACTCAGTCTTTTGAAGTGATTTTCTGATGCAACACGGTTGAAGATAACACCGATTATTAGCGCGGAAGCGCGGAAGTGGGGAAGCGCGGAAGTTACATTAAGGAGTTTTTTTTCTTTTGCACTTCTGCTCTTTTGCACTTCTGCACTGTATTCTATGAATCCTTTCACAATCGCTCCCGCACTCTCAGCCATCCCGTATGCATCAACAATAAGTATAACCGGCAGATTAAGTGTTGCTGCTAACATCGCTGTGCTGAATTTCCCATCGTATAATCCCATTACGCCTTCAACAACAGATATGTCAGCATCCTTAGAGTATTTCTTAAAACAATCCCTGACATAATTTTCTCCACACATCCAGAGGTCAAGGTTGCGGGCTGTCCTTTCAGTAATAAGCTTGTGCAAACCTGCATCAATAAAATCAGGGCCTGTCTTGAATGATTGAACGTTTAACCCTTTTTTCTTCAATGCAGCGAGGATGCCAAGTGTAACGGTAGTCTTGCCGCATCCGCTGTGCGTTCCCGCTATGATTATGCCTTTCATGTTTTCCATTGTGTTCCGATGTCATTCCGGCTTCTGTAGGGGCAATTCATGAATTGCCCCTACGTTAAACAGGTTTGCAATTCTGCTAACAGCATCCTGTTATGCTTCCTCGATTTCACCGCCACCCTGATATAGGAGCCATCAAGTCCCTTAAAGTTTGAGCAATCCCTCACCAGGATGCCTTTTCCCCTCAACTTTTGAACGATGTGGTTGCCGTTCATTATTCTTAGCAAATAAAAATTGGCATCCGAGGGGAAATACTTTATTCCCATCTTATTAAAACTATTTTCAAGAAATTCCTTTTCGCTTTTAATCAGCCTTTGCGTTTTATCTGCATATTCACTGTCGTAAAGTGCAGCAATTGCTGTCTTCTGAGCCAGATTATTTACAGTCCATGGTTCTTTAAAAGCCGTTATTTTATAAATTAAACCCGGATGAAAGATGCCATATCCAATCCTCAATCCCGTGAGGGCGTAGAACTTTGTCATGGACCGAAGCACTATCAGGTATGGGTTGTCCTGTACATGCCTGATCACAGACTCTTCCGGTGTAAAATCAATAAAAGCCTCATCCACCACAAGTACACATTTCATATCTCTTGCAGCTTCGGCAATTCTTAATACAGCCTTTCTTTTAAGAAGATGTCCTGTCGGGTTATTAGGATTGCAAAGAAACACCATATCGCACTTTGCCTCTACTTTTGACTTTTGACTTTTGACTTTTGCCTTCATGTCCCCTCTCATGGCTGATATGAATTCGTCAGGATTTATTTCAAAGTTGTTCTCTTTTTTTAACTCATAACTCATAACGCTTAACTCCGAACTCAATTTACAGGCCCTTTCATATTCCGAAAAAGTCGGCGCGGGAATGAGGACTTTTTTGGGTTTCAGCGCTCTCGGGATAAGATAAATAAGCTCTGTGCTCCCATTTGCACACAGTATTGTTTCAGGGTCAATACCGTGATACTCCGAGAGGTTTTCCCTCAATATTTTCACATCCGGGTCCGGATAATTAATCAAACCGTCCAGGTTTTTTATAATTACATCTTTTACTTTCCCTGAGATGCCGAGAGGATTGATCGACGCACTGAAGTCGATCAACTTCTCCTCCGGAACGCCGAGATCCTCAGCAACCCTGTAAATATTGCCGCCATGATCGTAAGAGTTATGAGTTAAGAGTTTAGAGTTAAGTGAAACGGATTTCATCGGTAGCATACACCGCTCCTCAGACATACAACTATCAAAGCAAACAAAAATCCCAGGCAAGAAGTAATCTTGACAATCAATACTGCTTTTTCTGAAGCGCTTAAAAGCTCATTATCAAATTCTATCCCCTTAACTCTTGACTCCTGACTCTTAACCCCGGGGTCCTCCCCGATGTACTGTTTCTCAACTATTATTCCCCCGTAGAAAGAAGGCCCCCCCAGTCTCACGCCCAGTGCGCCTGCCATTGCCGCTTCAGGAATGCCGCTATTTGGGCTCAGATGTTTTCTACCATCACGCAGCATTGTTTTCAGTGACAAGTGACAAGTGACAAGTGACAGGTTAAGAATAAATGATGAAATAACAATCAATACTCCGGTAATCCTTGCAGGGATATAATTGACAATGTCGTCAAGCTTTGCCGACGCCCATCCGAAGTTTTTGTAATTTTCGTTTCTATAGCCAACCATAGAATCAAGCGTATTAATTGCTTTATACGCCATTGCCATAGGCAGACCGCCGATTGCAAAGTAAAACATGGGTGCAATAATCCCATCAGAAGCGTTTTCAGAGAGCGTCTCGATAGTCGCCTTCAAGATTCCCTTATTATCTAATTGGGTAGTGTCCCTCCCTACAATGAAGCCAAGCTTTTCCCTTGCACCTTCTTTATCTCCCATATTCACAGCGTCAATTACTGTCTTACCGGATTTGATGAGGTCGTTTGTTGCAAAAGTAGTTGATGTGAGGAAGCCAAGCAACAGCAAAGGGAGCAGGGAGTAGGGGGTAGGGAGTAGAAATTTGTTGAGTATATAGAACGTTGAATACGTGATACCAATTATAACCGCAACAAGCAAGACGCCGGACAACTTTTCCGCCAGGTTCCCCCTTTTTACTTCCCCGCTTCCCCGCTTCCCCGCTTTCGCACTTCTTAGCGCCCTCTCCATCTTCTCAATACCCCACCCAATTATCCTCACAGGATGCGGCAGCCACCTCGGGTCGCCGATTATAAGATCAAGGATGTAAGCAAATGTTAATATCGCAGCGTCTGTCATGATATGCCTTTCGTGAGATGTTCCTTGCAGTACTCCATGCCGGTCTGCCGCAGGACAAAACATATGTCTACACTGTCTTTCAGGATATCGGCCCATCTGTTTATCGCTTCTTCTCTTTTGGCGAGGTAATTAACGGGCTCAACTTGCGGAGATATCCCTTTTTTCATTCTCAAAGAAATTAACAGGTCCCTTCTGAAATCATCATTATCGAAAATGCCGTGTATATACGTTCCCCAGACATTGCCTTTCATAGAGCCATCCAATAGGGGGTT